>NZ_CAJFGT010000027.1:20981-50196 GCF_904377885.1 Flavonifractor sp. An112
GTGCCGCTGGTTTCCCTGTTTGCCTCCCTGCTGCTGGGGAAGAAAAAGAAGCGGGCTGGATAAGCGGACAAATCAAAAAAGAAAAAAGCCACTGGAAATTCTAGCGAATTTCCAGTGGCTTTTTTCTATGCAGAAGATGATTGGAACCTTAAGGAGTGAGCGGAGCAAAGGACTCTTTTGCCAGTTTGATAAATGCCTTTCCGATGGGGGAGATATTATCCCAGGCGGTGTAAGCGATGCCGATATCTCGGTAGGGGGCCTCTGTAAGATCCCGGACTTCAAATTGAAAGTTCAGGTAGTCCCGATAGGACATCTCCGGCAGGATGGTCACACCAAGTCCCCGGGAAACCATGGAGATGGTGATGTCATCGTCACTGATGCAATATTTAACGTTCAGATTGAGGTTGTAGTTCTTAATCAGTTCACCTACCTGATGCCGCGGTCCTTCTCCCGGCATGATAAAAGACTCCGGTTCCAGATCTTTCAGGGAAAGACGTTCCTTTTCTGCCAAAGGGTGGCCTGGAGGCAGGATGGCGGCCAGCTTTTCCCGATAGAGATTCACAAAGGGAAATGGGGTTTGGGAGGAGACAGAGAGAAAACCAAACTCCACGGTGCCGCTGGCCAAAAGACGTTCCACGTCGCTGTAGTTGCCATGGAGCAGCTGAATTTGAATATTGGGGTAGCGGTCATTGAAGCGCTTGACCATATCCGGAAAGGTATGGATGGCCAGGCTGGGGATGGAGGCAATGCAGAGCTTACCGGCGCCTACACCCAGGTAGAAGGAGGCCCATTGATCCAGCGTGGTCTGACTGTTTACGATCTTGATGATAAACGGCATAGCTTCCTGGCCTGCGCTGGTCAATCTGGTTTTTCGTCCTTCCCGAGTCAGCAGGCGAAAGCCCAGGGCCTGCTCCAGACTATAGATACAGTGGGAGACAGCAGACTGGGTATAGCCCAATTCTGCAGCGGCACGGGAGAAACTTTCGCACTCAACGACCTTTAAAAATACTTTGTATTTGTCGGTTTCCACAGCTTGCGCCTCCTGACGTGCTCATACGGTAAAGTATGAAAATCTTTGATGGGAACCATCGGAAATATTCGCTAGATTTTGGGCAAACTCTGTGCTAATATTTGTGACAAAGAAACAAAGGTTTTGCAACTTGATTGTTAAGATGATTGTTAATAAGCCTGTCTATTTAATAATAAGACAAAAAGAAAAACGTGTCAATATTTATTGAAGATTTGAGAAAAAAGAAATATTTGGCGGTTTCAAATACGGAAAAAATAACAGCGTAAAATGACTTTTTTGAGGCGAGGCAAATTAAGAGAGAAAAGAGGGGCTGCGCATGGAAACCGGAAGGATTTTTAACATTCAGAAGTGCTCCATTCGTGATGGACGGGGGATGCGTACATCGGTCTTTTTCAAGGGCTGCGGCCTGCACTGCCTCTGGTGTGCCAACCCGGAAGGAATTTCCTTTGAACCGGAAATCACGCTGAATCCTCAGAACTGCATCGCCTGCAACGGGTGTATGCGAAATTGCCCCACGGGTGCTTCCCGGCTGGATGAGAATGGGGTGCCGGTGTACCAGCGGGACCAGTGCACCAGCTGCGGACGGTGCGCGGACCTGTGCCCCACCGAGGCCAGAAAGCTGAACGGCCAGGACTATACGGTGGAGCAGCTGTTCAAACGGATCTATCAGGATCGGTTTTACTTTCAGCATTCCGGCGGCGGCGTGACCTTTACCGGCGGAGAGGCGCTGATGCAGCCGGAGTTCCTGTTGGCGATCAGCAAAAAGTGCAGGGAATATGGCGTCAACGTGGCCATTGAGACCTGTGGCTGCGGCGACTATGAGAAATTTGCCCCCTGCCTGGATTACATCGATTTTATCTACTTTGATCTGAAGCATATGGACAGTGAGCAGCACCTGAAATGGACGGGTCAGCGCAACGAGCGTATTCTGGAAAATCTCCGCCGGATCAGCCAACACGGCAATGAGATCATCGTCCGCACGCCGGTGATTCCGGGTATCAACGATTCAGAAGAGAATATCCGGGAGACCGCTCGGTTCATCCTGCCCCTGGCGGCGGTCCAGAAGTACGAGCTGCTGGCTTACCACAAACTGGGCGTCAACAAATACAAATTGCTGGGTAAGCCCTATCTGCTGGAGGAGATTCAGGAGCCGACGGCAGAGCATATGTTCCATCTGGTGGACGTGGCCAACGAGGTGCTGGCTCCGGCAGGGAAGAAATGCTTTTATAACCTGAACAACGACTACGATGAGTAAGTCTGGCAATGGGATAGCTGGATCACTCCGGTGATCCTTCAAGATAAAACTGCTTTTCAAAGGAGGAATCTGTTATGGCATCTGAACGAGTGGAATTTTTAAAGGCGCGTCTGCGCAACACAAATCCGTCCATTTCGGTGGAACGGGCCAGACTGGTGACCCAGTTCTACCGCATTCCCTCCATCGAATCGCCCATTACCAGAAAGGCCCGTATGCTGGAGTACCTGCTCCAGAATATGACCATCTTCATCAATCCCCAGTCCATTTTTGTGGGTGACCATGGCGAGCGCTACCGCTCGGTTCCGGCTTATCCGGAGTGGGGCTCCAACTGGATCCTGGAGGACATCGATACCTTTGACACCCGCAGCACCGATACCCTTTACTGGGACAAGCCGGAGGACAAGCAGGAGCTGATCGACATTTGCACCGAGTGGCGGGGCAGAGGCTTCCGGGAAGTGATCGACAGCCACCTCAGCGAGGAGCAGAAGCAGGCCTCCCTGGACGGCCTGATCACCATTGGCTCCCGCATCGTGTCCACCGCCAGCCATATGCCGGAATACGGTGTGATCTTTGAGAAGGGCTTCGCCAAAATGATCGATGAGATCCAGGCCAAGCTGGACGGCATCGAGCACTATGATTACATCACCCAGGAGCAGAAGGATACCTGGGAGGGCATGATCATCACCCTGAAGGCGGCCATCCAGTTTGCCCACCGGTATGTGAAGCTGGCCCGGGAGATGGCCGAGACCGAGGAAGATCCCAAGCGCAAGGCTGATCTGCTGCGGATCGCGGAGACCTGCGAGCGGGTGCCCGAGCTGCCTCCAAGAACCTTCTACGAGGCCATGCAGTTCTTCTGGTTCATCCATCTGATCTATCAGATCGAAAACGCCGGTCACAACCACTCCATCGGCCGGTTTGACCAGTTTATGTACCCCTATTTCATCCATGATATCGAAAACGGTGTGGCCACCGAAGATGATATCGTGGAAATGATCCAGTGTATGCTTATCAAGTGGACTGAGATCTTTGAGCTGCGGGATCACATCGAGGCGGAAGCTTATGCCGGTTTCCCCATGTGGACCAACGTGACCATCGGCGGCATTGACTCCAACGGCCATGACGCCTGCAACCGGCTGACCTATCTGTTCCTGGAGGCTGCCGACGGCGCGGAGACCACCCAGCCCGCCATCTCCTTCCGCTTCAACAAGAAGATCGACGAGACCATCTTCCGCCGGGCCCTCAAGCTGACCCAGAAGGGCCTGGGACAGCCGGCCTTCTTCAACGATGAGATCAACATTCCTCGGGTGCTGGCCAACGGCTGCAACGACATCCGGGAGGCCCGGGACTACGCCATTGAGGGCTGCGTGGAGGCTCAGGTGCCCGGCAAGACCGACTTCCGCCCGGTGGCCGGCTTCATCAACATCCTCAAGGTGCTGGAACTGGCCATGCATGATGGCGTAGACCCCAAAACCGGCCGTCAGTTTGGCCCCAATACGGGCACCATGGAGGAAATGGACTCCATGGAGAAGTTCATGAAGGCCTACGAGGCGCAGCTGGCCTATATCATCGACTACCACCTCCAGGCCTACGGCATCTGCTCCGCCCTCCATTCCCAGATCTGCCCCACCGTCTTTGCCTCCTGCATGGTGGACGGCTGCATCGAGAAGGGCCGCATCCTTCAGAAGGACGGCGCCCGCTACAGCTCCACCGGTACCTTCATCAGCGGCGTGGCCAATGCCGCCGACTCTCTGGCCGCCATCGATCAGGTGGTGTTCCAGAAGAAGCTGATGACCCTGGCTGAGCTGACCCAGATCCTGGACAGCAACTACGCCGGCCGGGAGGACGTACATCAGATGCTGCTGAACAAGGTGGTACACTTCGGCAACGACGAGGACCTGGTGGATGAATACTGCCGCCGCGTGGTGACCTTCTGTGCCCTGGAGAACCAGGCCCATAAGGATTCCCGCTTCGGCCAGTACGAGCTCATCCTGCTCAACCAGACCTACAACATCTGGCAGGGCCGCTGCGTGGGCGCCACCCCCGACGGACGTATGGACGGCGAGCCGCTGGCCAACAACGCATCTCCCTCCAATGGTATGGACCGCAACGGTCCCACCGCCGTGGGCAACTCCATTGGCAAGATGGATACCCTGATGGTGCCCAAGGGTGTGCTGGTCAACCATAAGTTTGATCCCGCCGTGGCCAAGGGTGAAAAGGGCCTGGAGATGCTGGAGACCTTTGTCAGAGGCTATTGCGAGGCCGGCGGTCAGCACGTGCAGATCAACGTGGCGGATACCGCCACTCTGCGGGACGCCCAGAAGCACCCGGAGAACTACAAGCACCTGATGGTGCGCGTAGCGGGCTACTCCGCCTTCTTCGTGGAACTGGATCCTCGTGTCCAGGAGAACATCATCGGCCGCACCGAACACGGCAGCTGCTGCGGATGACGGGTATCTCCGGGGACGCAGGGGCTGCGTCCCCGGAGCAAAAATAAAACAGAAAGGGAGCGAGATTTATGGGGACTAAGAAAATGTCAGTCGGTCAAGTGATTCTGCTCAGCGGCGCGCTGCTTGCCTACCTGGTGGGTTCAGGTTGGGCCAGCGGCCAGGAAACGGTACAGTACTTCACTTCCAGCGGCCTTTGGTGCTTTGTCCCTGGCGTATTAAATATCATCATGCTCTATTTCGGCTATACCGCTTACGGATATGCCGGCCGGACCCGGGGCATCGACAGCCTCTCCGGCGTATTTGAATTTTATGTGGGCAAGTATATCGGCAAGCTGTTTGTTATCTTTGCCTGGCTGTTCACCTTCTGCGCCTATGTCTTCATGATTGCGGGCTTCGGCGCCACTCTGGAGCAGCAGATCGGGCTCCCCACCGCAGTGGGCTCCGCGCTGGGCTCTGTTCTGGCCATTGTGACTGCCCTGTTCGGCCTGAACGGCATCGTCAATGTCATCGGTAAGATCGGGCCTGTGATCGTTACCATCATCACCTTCATCGGCGTTGTCTCCATCTTTATGTTTGCCCCCTACATCACCCAGGGCGCCGCCCTGCTGGCCAGCGGCGAGGTCACCGTGCCCGTGGCCGGCGGCGGCCATCCTCTGACGGCGGGCCTCTCCTTCGGCGGCTGCTCTCTGCTGCTCTGCTCGGCCTATGTGGCCCGGCAGGCCCACGACCTGCGGGGATACAAGTGGAGCAATTTCAAGCTGATCGTCTTTATTGGCGCGGTGGTGGACTCCGTGGTGCCCATCATGATCGGTTATGCCCACCTGGGCAACATCCAGGAGTCCGGCAACGCCCAGATTCCCAACCTGATCCTGGCCAACCACATCTTCCCCGGCCTGGGTATCATCCTCTCCATCGTAATCCTGCTGGCCATCTACAGCACCATCTGCCCCCTGATGTGGTCCACCATCAGCACCTTCTTCAAGGATGAAAAGTCCGCCAAGTATAAGATTGCCTGCTGTATCTTTGCGGTGGCGGTGTATATCGTGACGCTGTTCGTCCCCTACTCCACCCTGCTCAACTACATCATGACCTACTGCGGCTATTCCGGCGCCATCGTCTTCGCTGCCTGCGTGATCCGCTACTTTATGATCCGCAGCGCCGACAAGAAGAGCGGCAAGGTGACCGAGGCTGTGGTTGCCATTGAGGAGTCGTAAGCATACCTGATTCAGGTACCCTAAAAGGCCAGCCCCGGAAGTCCCATGAACCGGGCTTCCGGGGCTGGCCTCTCTTTGTGTCAAACTTTATTCTATCAGGGAGGGAAAACCATGTTTCGACCTGTTGCGCAGATCCCGCTGGACTACAGCGTGTTTAAAGACAAGAACTCTGTGTTTGCCTGGGCGCCATCCGGCGCCATTCTGTTCGGCAACGGCTGTGTGGCCCGCACCGGCCAGGAACTGAAACGCCTGGGCGTGAGCCGCGTGGTGGTGGTAAGCGATCAGGGCCTGGTCAAAGCCGGTATCGTTCAGAAGGTGCTGGACGCGCTGGAACAGGCGGGCGTGACATACCAGCTGTACGATCAGTGCGAAGCCGACCCCAGTGTGGAGACGGTAGAGGCCATTGCCGCGCTGGCCAAGGACGCCGACCTTCTGGTTGGTGTGGGCGGCGGCAGCTCCATTGATCCCGCCAAAGCAGCCGCCATTCTGGTCACCAACGGCGGCAGCATCCGGGATTATCAGGGCTGCGACAAGTTTTCCAAGGCGCCCCTGCCCCTTGTGGCCATCCCCACCGCTGCCGGAACCGGAACGGAGACCACCCCCTTTGCCGTTATCACTGACCGGCAGAGGGCGTGGAAAATGCCCATCGGCGGAACCGGGATCATGCCGGCTCTGGTCATAGCCGATCCGGAGCTGACCTACTCCCTGCCGCCTCATATCACTGCTGCCACCGGCATGGATGCCCTGACCCACGCCATTGAGGCCTATACTTCCCGCTGTACCGAGCCCATTTCCGATGCGCTGGCCATCCAGGCCATCAAGCTGTTGGCCAAAGCCATCCGGCCCGCTGTTTTCCGGGGCGATATCGACCGGGATGCCCGCTACGATATGATGATGGGCAGTATGCTGGCCGGCTATGCTTTTACTTCAGCCAGCCTGGGTATCTCCCACTGTATGGCCCACCCTCTGGGTGCTATGTATCATGTGCCCCACGGCGTGGGCAACGCCATCTGCCTGCCGGTGGTGATGGAGTTCAATATGGGCGCCTGGCCTGAGCGCTACGCGGATATTGCCACCTTCTTCGGTGAGGATGTGTCCGGCCTGTCTGTGCTGGACGGGGCCCGCAAAGGCGTGGAGTGTGTCTACCGCCTGGTAGAGGACCTGCCCATTCAGCCTCTGGAGCATTGGGGGGTCACTCTCCAGTCTCTGGATCAGCTGGCCGATGAGGCCATGAAGGGCGGCGACCGGCCTAATAATGCCCGTATGACCACCAAAGAGGACTTTATCCGCCTGTATACCAAGGCCCTTACCCTGAAGAAGCAGGGGTGAGAACCATGGCCAACAAGTTTCGCAAACTGGTGGCGGTGGAGCCCATCCGGTTTGACCGGCAGGCGGTGCAGAAGCTTTCTCAGGTGGCGGACGAGGTGATCTGTTACCAGGACAGCCCGGCCAGTCAGGAGGAAATACTTCGCCGGATCGGCGATGCGGATGGGGTGCTGGTCTTTTACACCAGCACCATCGGGGCCTGGGTTATGGAACGCTGCCCCAACCTGCGCTACATCGGAATGTGCTGCAGTTTGTACACACCAGAGAGCGCCAATGTGGATATTCAGGCGGCCCATGCCAGAGGCATCACGGTTACAGGGATACGCCGGTATGGGGATCAGGGCGTACCGGAATTTATCATCAGCGAGCTGGTTCGCCTGTTCCACGGATTTGGCGGCGTGCAGTTCCGGCCGGAGCCCATGGAGCTTGCCGGGGCGCGGGTAGGCGTGATCGGCATGGGCGATGTGGGAAGCCTGGTAGCGGATGCCCTGCGCTTCTTCCACGCAGATGTCTGCTACTTCAGCCGTACCCGAAAACCGGAGGCAGAGGCCAGAGGAATCTGCTATCTTCCGCTGCCTGACTTGCTGGAACGCTGTGACGTGGTGACCACCCACCTGCATAAGCACACGGTGCTGATGGATGAGCAGGCGCTGGCCAGACTGGGCAACGGCAAGGTGCTGATCAATACCACCTTTACACCGCCCTATCCGTTGGAGGCCCTGGAGAAGTGGCTGAAGCAGCCGGGGAATTTCTATATCGGGGATACGGCCAACGCCATAGGCGGGGTCAACGGGCCGATTTACGCCCTGCCCAATGTGATCTGCCCCAATCGGATCGCCGGCGAGTCGGTGCAGTCCGGGCAGCTGCTGCGGGAAAAAGTACTTGATAACCTGAGACGCTATCTGGAAGAAACTTGACGGTCCAGATTCAAACCAGCTCGATTGAGATTGAAAGGTGTATCTGACCCATGAAATATAATTTTGATGAGATCATTGACCGGCGGAATACCAACGCCATGAATCTGGAAGGGTTCCGGGAGTATATTTTCCACGCCGATCAAAGCCTGAAGTTCCCCTTCCCGGACGACCAGTTTATCCGGATGTGGATCGCCGATATGGAGTTTGCCACCCCCCAGGTCATTATTGACGCCGTCAAAGATCGCCTGGACAAGCGGATCTTCGGCTATACCAAGGTGTTTGACCCGGAATATTATGAGGCCTTTGCGGGCTGGACCCAAAAGATGTACGGCTGGTCCTGCAAAAAGGAGCATCTGTTTACCGCCGCCGGTGTGGTCCCGGCTCTGTATGAGCTGGCGGAGTATGTCTGCAAGCCGGGGGAGAAGATTCTCACCCTTACCCCGGCCTACAGCTATTTCAAGCACGCGGCGGACTATCACGGCATTGAACTGGTGTGCAGCAACCTGATCAATCGGGATAACTACTACACCATAGATTTTGAGGATCTGGAGGCCAAGGCGGCAGACCCTGCGGTGAAGCTCTTCTTCTTCTGTAATCCCCACAATCCCTCCGGCCGCATCTGGACGGAGGAGGAGCTGAGACGGGTGGCGGAGATCTGCTTTGACCACGGCGTGCTCATCGTCTCCGATGAGATCCACTGCGATCTGATCCGCACAGGGCTGAAGCACACGCCGCTGGCCAAGCTGTATCCCGACAGTGATCAGATTATCACCTGTATGGCCCCCAGCAAGACCTTCAATATGGCGGGCTTTATGCTGGCCAACATCGTTATTCCCAATCTGAAGGTGATGAAAGTCTGGAAGGAGCGGCACTACGACTGGCAGAATCCTCTGAGTGTGGAGGCGGTCAAGGCAGCTTATCAGTACGGCGAGGACTGGCTGACTCAGCTGAAGCTCTATCTGGATGAGAACTTCCGGTTTGTGGGCCAATACCTGGCCCAGAATCTGCCGCTAGCCAAGTACCGGATCTCCGAGGCCACCTATCTGGGCTGGGTGGATGTGTCGGCCTATGTGTCGCCCGACGAGGATCTGCCCATGTTGTTTGCCCGGGAGGCAGGTGTGCTGCTGGAAGGCGGCGATATGTTTGTGACCAATTCCGACGGCTTTATTCGCCTGAATCTGGCCTGTCCCAAATCTATACTGGAGGAAGGATTGCGCCGGATCTGTAAACTGCTGGCTGAGCGGGCCGCGGCATAAGAAACCATCCGGGCCGGTGGGGGTATCCCACCGGCCCGGATGGTTTTTCAGGGCAGAAATACATAGCGTGCCAGTCGGTCGAAGGCCTCCTGAACGCGGGAGAAGGGGAGGGCCAGATTCATGCGGATATGACAGGGACCATGGAACATCCGGCCATCCTGAAGCGCCACCCCCACATCCCAACAGGCGTGGAGCACATCGTCAAGGGTTTTTCCATGGGCCTCACACCACTGGGAGCAGTCGATGAAAAGCATATGGGTGCCCTCCGGCATGGTAATGTCCAGACCGGGGAAGTGATCGTGAATGAAGGACACTGCGTAATGCATATTTTGCGAGAGCACCTGGCACAGCTCATCCACCCAGACGTAGCCCTCGGGCTGATAGGCCCCGATCAATCCGTGCATGGACAGTACGTTCATCTCGTTATAGTGGGAGAGGGAGGACTCCTTCAGAACGCGGTCATGGAGCCAGGGATCGTAGATGATGTGGTAGCCTCCCACCAGACCGGCCAGATTGAAGGTTTTGGAGGGGGCGTAAAAGGCGGCGGTGTGGAGCCGGGCATAGTCGTTGACGGACTGGGTGGGGATATGCCTGTGTCCGTCCAACAGCAGGTCGGACCAGATCTCGTCGGCAATGACATAGACATGATGCTTTTCAAAGATGGCCATGGCACGTTCCAGCTCCCAGCGCTCCCACACCCGGCCGCAGGGGTTGTGGGGACTGCACAGGATCATGGCGTGAATTTGGTTCTCTATAATTTTGCGCTCCATGTCCTCAAAATCCATGCGCCATACCCTGTTTTCATCTTTCACCAGGTGAGAGTGGACAATATGGTAGCCGTTGTTCTCCAGGCACATGGTAAAGCCAATGTAGGTGGGGGCGTGGACCAGAACATGATCCCCTTTGGAGCACAGTACGTTCAGAGCACTGATGACCCCGCCCAGTACACCGTTTTCGTAACCGATGTGCTCTGCCTTCAGCCCGGAAACCCCATTGCGGCGCTGGTGCCACTGGATGATCTCATCAAAGTAGGCCTGTCTGGGTACAAAGTAGCCGAAGGCGGGGTGTTTGACCCGCTCCATCAGGGCATTTACAATGGAGGGACAGGCGGGAAAATTCATGTCCGCGATCCACATGGGAATGGCGTCGAAGCCTTCCTTGGGCAGCGAAGGCTCCATGCCGTAGTAATCATCCCCGATGCAGTCCACCGCGCTTGCGTCCAGGTTATGCCGGTTCATAATGGATGTAAAGTCATATGTCATGGAGAGACACCTTCCCTATATGTTATAAAGCTGCTTAATATTTAAGCCCATTATAAACCAATGCTGGTAATATTCAATGGGGCATCCATATTTTTATGACATAATAGGACAGGACCGGATCATTATTTGATCCGGTCCTGTCCTATTGCAGCTATAAAGGCCCCGCTGCCATACAGCAGGGAATATTTGGAACATGGCGATCAAGGAAAGAGGTCAATCCTCCTCTTTCCGGTAGACAAAGAAATTTTCCCGACTGCGCTGAATATCACCCTGGTATGCCTCATTCAGCTTCTTCTGGACGGCAATGTGATGTTCCAGTTCCTCTTCTGTAAAATCAGACAGCAAGTCAAAGGTAATCTTCTGGCTGGTGCGGTTGAACTTCTGATGGGCTTTGCTGAGCTCCTCTCCCTCGGCGGTGAGGAACAGGTTGTAAAGCCGCTTGTTGGCGGAATTGCGCCGCTGTTCCACCAGGCCCTTGTCGCACAGCTTGCGTACGCTCTGGGAGCAGGCGCTGGTGGTCTTTTTCAGAATATTGGAAAGATCTGTGACCGTAATGCCGGGATAGGCGGCAATCAGACTGATGATGTCGCCCTCCGCCTGAAAAAGGATGTAGTTGCCGTAGTGGTGGGGAAGGGAATCATATTCCTCCATCAAGGCATAGGCCTTGTCCTGCTCTGCCCAGAGCTGCTTCAGCAATCTGTTCCTTCTTTTTTCCATAAAATACAGCCTCTCTCTCTATCTTGATATGGAGCGGCATCGCGCAAGCAATCTGAAGTAACAATATGGGATAAAATGATTTGATACGAAGTTTCTCTTCTATAGTTCCATTTTATATAAAGTTTACCCAATGTGCAATATGCAAGATTGTTAAAAAAGAATAGAACAGGGAAAAGAGACGACAAAAATCCTGTAACCTTATGGGTTACAGGATTTTTGTCAAAGCAAAATAGAGAGGGGTATCTCAGCGTCTGGTTTTCAGGCGGGCCATGGCCCGGGCCAGAGCGGCCTTGGAGTGATAATACTCATGGACGCTCTGCTTCTGACGCAGGCGCTCCTCGGCACGCAGCTTTGCGGCCTCGGCCCGCTTCCGGTCGATCTCCTCGGGATGTTCGGCGAAACCCACCAGCAGGATCACATAGTCCGGCTTGATCTCGGCAAAGCCGGCTCCCACAGCGGCAGGCTCCCACTTGTTCTCCACCTTGTAGCGCAGCTCCCCTGGCTCCACGGCGGTGACCACCGGTTCGTGGCCGGGGTAGATGCCCATCTGGCCGTCCACAGCGGGAAGAACCAGGGCTTCGGCGGGGCCGATGTAGAACTGGCGCTCGGGGGTAATGATCTCCAGGGTAAAGGTACCGGTTTGGGCCATTTATACCGCCCCCATCTTCTTGGCCTTGGCAATGACCTCGTCCACGTTGCCCACGTTGCTGAAGGCGGCTTCGGGGTATTTGTCCAGCTCGCCGCCCAGGATGGTCTCAAAGGAGCGGAGGGTATCCTCCAGCTTCACATAACGGCCCTCCAGGCCGGTGAACTGCTCGGCCACAGAGAAGGGCTGGGAGAAGAACTGCTGGATGCGGCGGGCCCGCTCCACGGTGCGCCGGTCGTCCTCGCTCAGCTCCTCCATGCCCAGGATGGCGATGATGTCCTGAAGCTCCCGGTAGCGCTGGAGCAGCTCCTGGGTGCCGCGGGCGATCTTATAGTGCCGCTGGCCCACCACGTCGGGCTCCAGAATACGGGAGGTGGACTCCAGGGGGTCCACCGCGGGGTAGATGCCCTGCTCCACGATCTTACGGGAGAGAACGGTGGTGGCGTCCAGGTGGGCAAAGGTGGTGGCAGGGGCGGGGTCGGTCAGGTCGTCGGCGGGGACGTAGACGGCCTGCACCGAGGTGATGGAACCGTCCTTGGTGGAGGTGATGCGCTCCTGGAGAGCGCCCATCTCGTTGGCCAGGGTGGGCTGGTAGCCCACGGCGGAGGGCATCCGGCCCATCAGGGCGGACACCTCGGAGCCAGCCTGAACGTAACGGAAAATGTTGTCGATGAAGAGCAGCACGTTCTGCTTCTCCTGATCCCGGAAGTACTCGGCCATGGTCAGGCCGGTAAGGGCCACCCGCATACGGGCTCCGGGGGGCTCGTTCATCTGGCCGAAGACCAGGGCAGTCTTTTCAATGACGCCGGACTCAGTCATCTCCCGCCACAGGTCGTTGCCCTCACGGGTACGCTCGCCCACGCCGGTAAAGATGGAGTAGCCGCCGTGCTCGGTGGCAATGTTGTGGATCAGCTCCTGAATGAGCACGGTCTTACCCACGCCGGCGCCGCCGAACAGACCGATCTTGCCGCCCTTGGCGTAGGGGGCCAGCAGATCGATGACTTTGATGCCCGTCTCAAAAATGTCCACCACGGGACGCTGGTTTTCAAAGGCGGGGGGCTGGCGATGGATGGACCATTTTTCCTTGGCATTCACCGGCCCCTTCTCATCAATGGCGTCACCCAGGACGTTGAACATCCGGCCCAGCACGCCTTCGCCCACGGGGATGGAGATGGGAGCGCCGGTAGCGATGACCTCCATGCCGCGGCCCAGGCCCTCGCTGGGGGAGAGCATAATGCAGCGGACGGTGTCGCCGCCCATATGCTGCGCTACTTCCATGACCTGGCGCTGACCGTTCAGCTGGACCTCCAGGGCCTCCTTGATCTCGGGCAGGCTGCCCTGGTCAAAGGCAACGTCCACAACAGGTCCCATGACCTGTACAATGGTTCCCTTGTTTTCCTTCATATCGTAATCTCCCTTGGACTTTTTACAGTGCGGCCTGGGCGCCGCCCACCACCTCGGTGATCTCCTGAGTGATGGCGGCCTGACGGGCCCGGTTGTAAGACAGATTCAAATTTTGCAGCATAGCCCGGGCGTTGTCGCTGGAGGATTTCATGGCGGTCATGCGGGCGTTCTGCTCCGAGCAGTAGGATTCCACCAGAGCGCCGAAGATGTCGCCCTTCACATAGCCGGGCACAAGGCGGTCCATAACCGCCTTGACAGAGGGGACGTATACCACGTCCCGATTGTAGGTGTCCCGGTTTTTCTCATAGTCGGGAAAGACGTCTGGGTCCAGAGGCAGCAGCTTGTGGACGGTGGGCTCCATGCGGAAGGTATTCACCATGCGGGTGAAGAGGATATAGACCTCGTCCAGCTGTTCCTCCAGATAGAGGTCGATCATCAGCTCGGCCATATCCCGGGCCCGGCCCATGTTGGGGTCCTGGGCGGTATAGAGAAACTCCACATCGATGGGGATGCCGTGCTCCTGGAAATAGGAGCGGCCCACCTGACCCACCACGAAGAGGCTGGTATGGGGATGCTGGCTCATCTTCTGCTCGGCCAGCTTCAGAATGTTGTGGTTGTAGGCGCCTGCCAGGCCCTTGTCGCCGGTGATGACGATATAGCCAATCTTGCGGTCCTCCGGCTGGACGCTGGGGCGCTTGTCAAAGAAAACGTGACTGATCTCCGGGGAGTGGTGGAGAATGTCGGAGATGGTGGTCTCGATCTTCTGAAAGTAGGGCTCCACATCGGTGAGCTGTTTCCGGGCCTTCTGAAGATTGGAGGAGGAGATGAGATACATGGCGTTGGTGATCTTCAGGGTCTGCTCCACGCTTTTGATGTGGGTGCGGATCTCTTTTATGCTTGCCATGTGGCGCTCACCCGTTTCTTGGCGTTGTCCAGTACCGAGCGGATGGTCTCAATGGCCGGGCCGCTCAGGTTGCCGGTGGACTGGATCTCGTCCACCACGTCGGTGTGTTCCTGCTCCATCTCCTGGGCAAAGTCCAGCACGAAGGAGCGTACCTTGTCCAG
Organism: Flavonifractor sp. An112; assembly: GCF_904377885.1. NCBI lineage: Bacteria > Bacillati > Bacillota > Clostridia > Eubacteriales > Oscillospiraceae > Flavonifractor > Flavonifractor sp. An112. The sequence goes on from NZ_CAJFGT010000027.1 coordinate 35,521, forward strand.
AGGCACGTCGTCCAGCAGTCCGTTGGTGGCAGCATAGAGGATGATGGCCTGGCGGCTTACCGGCATGGGGTTGTAAAGAGGCTGCTTCAGCAGCTCCAGCAGGCGGCGGCCGTGGTCCAGAGCCTGCTGGGTGGCGGGGTCCAGATCGGAGGCAAACTGAGTAAAGACCTCCAGCTCACGGAACCGAGCCAGGTCGATACGCAGGGTACCAGCGGTCTTTTTGATGGCTCGGGTCTGGGCGGAGCCGCCTACACGGGATACCGACAGGCCTACGTTGACGGCGGGCCGCTGGCCGGCAAAGAACAGGTCGCTCTCCAGATAGATCTGGCCGTCGGTGATGGAGATGACGTTGGTGGGGATATAGGCCGACACATCACCGGCCTGGGTCTCGATGATAGGCAGGGCAGTCATAGAGCCGCCGCCGTATTCCTTAGTGAGGCGGCAGGCCCGCTCCAGCAGACGGGAGTGGAGGTAGAACACGTCGCCGGGATAGGCCTCACGACCGGGGGACCGCTTGAGCAGCAGGGAGAGGGTACGGTAGGCCACCGCGTGCTTGCTCAGATCGTCGTAGACGATGAGCACGTCCTTGCCTTTGCTCATGAAGTACTCGCCCATGGCCGCGCCGGAATAGGGGGCGATGTACTGGAGGGGGGCGGACTCACTGGCGGTGGAGGAGACGATGATGGAGTAGTCCATGGCATCGTGCTTCTTCAGGGTATCCTGAATACGGGCCACGGTGGAGGCCTTCTGGCCGATGGCCACATAGATGCAGATCACATCCTGACCCTTCTGGTTCAGAATGGTGTCCACGGCGATGGCGGTCTTGCCGGTCTGCCGGTCGCCGATGATGAGCTCACGCTGGCCCCGGCCGATGGGTACCATGGCGTCGATGGCCAGGATACCGGTCTGAAGGGGGACGTTCACCGGCTCACGGCTGACCACGCCGCTGGCCTCATGCTCAATGGGGCGGGTTTCGGTGGCCTCAATGGGGCCCAGACCGTCGATGGGCTGGCCCAGCACGTCCACGACGCGGCCGATCAGGCCGTCGCCCACGGGCACGTCGGCAGGGTGGCCGGTGCGGCGTACCACGGTGCCCTCCCGGACTCCGGCGTCGCTGCCCAGCAGTACCACGCCCACGCTGTCCCGGGCCAGGTTCATGACCATGCCCTTGACGCCGGTGTCCAGCTCTACCAGTTCGCCGTATACCGCCTTGTCCAGGCCGTAGACGGTGGCAATGCCGTCGCCTACTTCCAGCACCGTGCCGGTCTCATCCCGCCGTACGCGGGTATCATACCCTTGAATCTCCTCCCGAAGGATGGAGACGATTTCTTCGGGATTGGTTTTCATGCCATTCGCCTCTCTTCCAGTTGCCGGCTCAGACCGGCCAGCGCGCCCCGGACGCTCTTGTCATAGGTTACGCCCTCCAGTTCCAGCGTGAATCCGCCCAGCAGGGCGGGGTCGATGTGGATGTCAAAGACCACATCAGCCTTGTGGTGGAGCCGGCACAGGGCCTGTTTCAGCTTTTCCTGCTCCGCTTCATCGGGGACACGGACACAGGTCAGGCGGCAGCGGACCGCCCCCCGCTGAGCCAGGGCCTTGTCATGGAAGGCTTCCAGAATGTCGGGCAGCAGAGTCATACGGCCCTTTTCCGCCAGCAGGCGGTAAAAACGCATCAGCAGACCGTGGCCGTCCAGAATGGGCAGCCGGTCCAGAACACGCTCCTTTTCCCAGGCTTGGACGGCGGGGGAGCACAGGGCCTCCCACAGAGGGGCGTCCGCCATCATGGCCTGAGCGGTGGCTTGCAGGGTCTCCTCGTCGGGGGAGACGGCATAAAGCGCCTCTGCATAGCGGCGGGCCAACTCATTCATGCCTGCTCACCCACTTCCGACAGGAATGTATCCACAAAGGCCTTGTCGTCGTCGCCGTCCATAGACCGCTGGGCCACTTTGGCAGCGGCCAGCAGGGCCAGGGAGGCCACCTCGTTCCGGGCGCCCCGCAGCATGGCGTCCCGCTGCTCGGCGATCTGGGCCTCAGCCTCGCTGCGCAGACGCTTGGCGTCGGTCTCTGCTTCGGCCATCTTGCCCTCGTAGACACGCTGGGCCCGGTTCTGGGCGTCGGCCACGATCTTGGCGGCCTCATGCCGGGCGTCGGTCAGCTTGCCCTCGTACTGGGCCTTCAGCGCTTCGGCCTGACGGTTATTTTCCTCCGCGGAGGAGATCTCGCCCTTCACCAGAGCGGCCCGCTGTTCCAGCACGGCGTTGACACGGCCGAAGAGAAACTTCTTCAGCAGGAAAAAGAGTATCAGCAGGTTGATAATGGTGAAGAGAATGGTGGAAAGATGGAACTCCAGCATTGGGGGCGCCCCCTTTAACCGACGAAGATGATGAGCAGAGCGGTGATGAAGCCGAAGATGGCGGTACCTTCTGCCAGGGCGCAGCCCAGCAGCAGAGCGCTGTTGATCTTGCCGGAGGCCTCGGGCTGACGGGCAATGGCCTCGCTGGCCTTGCCGGTGGCGAAGCCGATGCCGATACCGGCGCCGATGCCGGTGAAGACTGCGATTGCGGCAGCAATGATAGCCATAGACATGATAATTTCCTCCTGTAAATCAAATGTTTCTTGGATGAATGTGCCTTACTCTTCCTCTTTGATGCCCTCGCCGGTGAACAGTGTGGTCAGGAACACAAAGACGACCATTTGGATCAACCCGTCAAACAGGTCGAAGTAGATGCTGAATACCGCCGGCAGAAATACCGGGACCACAAATTTGAGCATCTCCATGATGATGAATGCGCCCAATACGTTGCCGAACAGACGCATACACAGCGCCAGGGGCCGGATGATGACCTCCATCAGATTGATGGGGAGCAGCAGCGGCATGGGCGCGGCGAACTTCTTCAGTCCGCCCAGCAGACCGTTGTACCGGAACTGGGAGCCATAGATGAGCAGCATACTCATCAGGGCCAGGGCGGTGGTCACGCTGATGTCCTTCGTAGGCGGCGTCAGACCAAAGATGCCAATGATATTGGCAAAACCGATATACAGCGCCACCGTGCCCAGGTAGGGGGCAAAAGGCCGCCAGTGACTGCCGATGTTGGTCTTGACGAAGCCGTTGAGGAACTGCACCGCGCTCTCCAGGGCGATCTGGACCTTGCCGGGATTGCGTACGCTCAGGTTCCGGGTCAGCAGCAGCGCCGCAATGACCAGTACAGCCATGACGATCCAGGTCACCACCACCGACTCCGCCACCGGAATGCCTCCAAACAGCGGGATGGTGAAAGCGGTGTGGTTTCCCAACTCCTCCACCAGGGATTCCTTGAATGCATCCAAACACATCACCTCGTTTTCGCAGGCCTTATCTTACTACCTGGTCCAAATTTCCGTAACCCTTTTGAAAGTAAAAAAAGTAATGAAAATACACGGAAAACAAGCTTTTAACGAGACTTACCAAAAGGAAAGTGCAAAAGAATGGAAAAACTGCTATGGTTCCACGGAAGGCGCTGTCAGGGCTTATCCGCATCATTTGCGCTTTGGCGCAAAAGTATGCCTGGGACGGCTGCCGGCTTTTGTTTGACAGGCTTCGCGGTTTTTCCTATACTGGTAACAAAGGAGGCGAGTGTCTATGTCCACACAGGCCAGATCCTCCATCCGTGCACGGCTGATGCGGATGAACCTGGTGATTGTCATCGTATCCATTGCTCTTTCCATAGGCGGGACCCTCTATTTTACCCTGCGCAGTGAACAGACGGCTCTTGACAACAATCTGCTCAATTCCGCGTCCATTCTGTCCCAGGTACCTATGATCCAGGAGGCCCTGCAGGGGGAGCGTACTATAGAGGAGCTGTCCGATTATCTGGACGAAACCACCAGCCGTACTTCCGATATTGACTTGATCCTGGTGGGGGACACCCAGTCCAAATTGCTCTATGTGCCGGACAGCACCCTGATCGGCACCTCCTATGTGGGGACGGCCCAGCAGGCGGCGCTGGCCGGTGCGGCTCCCTACACCTCCAATGAGACGGGGCCCATGGGCTCGGACCACTCCGCCTATGCCCCTGTGCGGGACGAGGCGGGGGAAGTGATCGGCTTCGTCATTGTAGGAGTCTACTTCCGCAGCATGGCTCTGGTGGGTCTGCACACGGTGCTTCGCCTGCTGGCGGTGGGTGTGGTGGCGGCAGTGCTGGGTTCTCTGCTGGCCATGCGCCTGTCCTGCAGCATCAAGCAGTCTCTGATGGGTTATGAGCCGGACGCCTTTGCCCGCCGGTTCCACCAGAGGGAGGATATCCTGGACGCGCTTGAGGAGGGTATCCTGGCCATCGATGCAGAGCAGAAGGTGATTTTTCTCAACAAGGCGGCGGCGGAGATGCTCTCCATTGAACGGCAGACTGCCGTAGGCCGGCCCCTCCATGAGGTCTATCCCCGTTCCACGCTGGACCGCATCCTCCGCACCGGCCAGTCGGAGTACAACGTGAGTATGAACTCCCTGAAGGAGATCCGGGTGCTGGCTGACCGGATGCCGCTGTATGAGAATGGAACGCTGGCCGGTGCGGTGAGCATCTTCCGCAACCGCACCGAGCTGACCCGTATGGCGGATGATCTGACGGGTGTGCAGCATATGGTGGAGGCTATGCGGGCCTATACCCATGAATTTATGAATAAGCTCCATGTGATCCTGGGTCTGCTCCAGATCGGAGAGCCGGAAAAGGCCCAGGAGTACATTATGGATACCACCCGGACCCAGCGGGTGGCGGTGAGCCGCATTATGAACCAGATTCGCCAGCCCTCGGTGGGGGCGCTGCTGGTAGGTAAGACCAGCCGGGCCAACGAACTGGGTATCCATCTGCGGTTGGACCGGGAGAGCACCCTCAGTGAGGAGAGCCTCTGGCTGCCGCCGGAGGCCTATGTGACCATTCTGGGCAATCTGATCGAAAACGCCATCGAGGTGCTCAACCAGTCCCGCCGTGCCACCAAAGAGGTGTCGGTGAGCATCCGGGAGAGCGAGGACAGTCTGCTGCTGTGCGTGGAGGACACCGGGCCCGGCATCTCCCCGGCCCTGCGTCAGACTCTGTTTCAGCGGGGGGTATCCACCAAGGGCCGCAGCCGGGGTACCGGCCTGGCATTGGTCCAGGAGGTGGTGGAGGCCTATCACGGGCAGATCCGGGTGGAATCGGAGCCGGGAGTGGGCACATCGTTTTTTGTGAGCTTTTGCCGGGAGAAGGTCCCGGAGGACGGAGAGTGAGTTTGGATGTATCGCGTTGTGATTGTGGAAGACGATCCCATGGTTTCGTTGCTGGACCGGACTTTTACAGAGAAAGACCCACGGTTTCGGGTGATCCAGACCTTTCAGGACGGACGGGCCGCCCTGGAGTGGTTGGCTCAGAATCCGGCGGATCTGGTGGTGCTGGATGTCTATATGCCGCTGTTTACCGGGGTGGAGCTCCTTCACGCCCTCCGGGAGAGGGCCATCCCTGTAGACGCTATCATGGTCACTGCCGCCAACGATGCCGCCACCGTGGACCAGCTGCTTAAAATGGGAGTGGTGGACTATCTGGTCAAGCCCTTTACATACGAGCGATTCCAGCAGGCGCTGGATACCTTTTGCCGCCACCGGGAGGCGGTCATGGGGGAGGAAGTGACTCAGGGAGAGCTGGATAAACTGTTTGCCCCGCCGGAGTCCGGGGAGCACAGCGCCCCCAAGGGCCTCCAGGAGAGCACCCTGCGGCTCATCCGATCCTGTCTCCGGGCCGCGCCGCCCCAGGGACTGCCCAGCGAGGCCCTCTCCAAACAGACCAATTTGTCGGTGGTGACGGTGCGCCGTTATGCCAACTACCTGGTGGAGCGGGGAGAGGCCTTCAGCACCATCAATTACGATACAGGCGGCCGCCCCTGCCGCCTGTATCGGGCAAAAGAGTGAGGGGCACGGTTACCACGTAACGCGGCGATCCCCCCAGCGCGGCTGTTTGCAGACGCGCTGGGGGGATCGTTTTGGAGAGAAGGGCTGGATATGGATTATGAAGGCTGTTGGGAATGAGATTCCTGCCAGAGCGCATCGGCTACCGGTTTCCACCGTTGGGCATAAGGAATCGTCTTTTCGCACAGATGCTCCGGGCTTTCCGGACTTTGGTAGTCGGTGTTGACAGCCCCAGTTTCGGCTACCATTTTGGGTAAGAACTCCGGGTTTTCCAGCATAGGGCAGGGGCGGAGCATATTATTGTTGAAGGGCTGACTGCGGTGATAGGCCTGGAAGAGAGGAGATTTCAGGGCGTCCAGCAAACTTACATCGTGGATATTTACGTTGGAATAGTGGATAAACACACAGGGCTCCACATCGCCTTTGGCGTTGATGTGGAGATACCGTCGGCCGCCGGCGATGCAGCCGCCCACATATTCGCCGTCGTTCTGGAAGTCCAGGGTGAAGATGGCCTTGGTGGAGCGGAAGGTGCGGATGGCATGGTACATTTTGGACCGCTGCTCCGGGGAGGGCAGCAGCTCCACGGCGGCGTCGTTGCCCACGGGTATATAGTGGAAGAACCAGGCGAACAGGGCACCGCTGTCAATGAGCTGGTCAAAGTACCGTTCGCTGCTTACGTCATCCACATTGCGGCTGGTATAGCAGGTGGAGATGCCGAAGGGCAGATTGTGGGAGTTCAGCAGAGCCATGACCGCGTGGACCTTCTGATAGACACCCTCTCCCCGCAGGGAGTCGTTTGCGGCCTCAAAGCCCTCCAGGGAGATGGCGGGGACAAAGTTTTTCACCCGCAGCATCTCCTGACAGAAAGCCTCGTCGATCAGAGTGCCGTTGGTAAAGGACAGGAACATACAGTCCGGGTGCATTTCGCAGAGCTTTATGATGTCCCCTTTGCGTACCAGCGGCTCGCCGCCGGTGTAAATGTACATATAGGTGCCCAGCTTTTTGCCCTGGGTGATGATAGAGTCCAAATCATCCAGGCTCAGGTTGAGTTGGTGACCGTATTCCGCCGCCCAGCAGCCGGTGCAGTGCATATTGCAGGCGGAGGTGGGGTCCAGCAGAATGGCCCAGGGGATGTTGCAGTCCTCCCGCTTGCTGATCTCCTCCTGAATGGCGCTGCCCTTCAGACTGGCATTGAGCAGGAAGTTCTCAGCAAAGGCCTTCCGCACCCCCACATCCAGCTGGAAGAACCGCAGGATCAGCTGATACCAGTTGTTCTTTTCCTGAATAGCCTTGCGGAAGGCATCCCGCTGAGGCCGGTACCAGTCGGACGGGGTATATTTGTCAAACAGCTCCATGAGCTTGGGGATGTTTTCCTCCGGATTGCCGTCCAGATAACGAAGGACCTGATTGATGGCAAACCGCTGCATGGCGTCTTTTACGGGATTGCTCATATAGTTCATCCTTTCCGTACTGCATCACAGTTTTCTGCCATTATAACGGGAACCGGCAGAGACTGTCATGAGACAAAATCGGGATATGTCAAAAATTTTGACATATCCCGATTTTGTTGCAGTTTCTCTATAAACATTACAAATCAAAAGATTCGGCGGGAAATGAGGAACGCTGTTCCGCAAAGCGAATCACGGCGCCCAGCTGCTTTACGTTCCGGGTGAATTCTTCGGGTAGCATCCCGTTTCTTGACAGGATCCACCGTGCAATGCAGCAGACAATAGCGTCAGCAAAAAAGTTGGCGGTAAATTCGTCACATTTTCCGTCTGCCGGCAGGAAGGAGAAGTAGTGTTTGAAGATGGAAAAGACGCTTCGTTGAAAATGAACGAGAAAGGAGTCCTGCCCCTTCACTTGCAGCGCGGAGCGATAAAAGACCCGGTTTTCATAGAAATAGTCGCATAGCTGTTGGAACTTATCCCAGGGATCTTCCTGAGCGGCGTCAGGACTGTCCCGTAGTACCGCACCTATCTCAGAATCAAAGATCCAGTTAATAAGGTGGTATTTATCCCGGAAATGGTAATAGAAGCTCTGCCGTTTCATGCCGCACCGCTGGCAGATAAAGGCCACATTGATTTTTTCAATGGGCATTTCCCGCATGAGCTCCTTCAGCGCCTGAGCCAGCGCTTTTTTGGTAATGGTGGAGTCTGGCATGGCGATCCCTCCTGTGAAATGGTATGATACCATAGTTTCTACAGCGGTGCAAGAATGGGGAACGGCACAGGAGGGGCAACCTTTAGGATTGTTAAGACAGCCTTCAGAAAACCTTTCTGTATCCCTGCCTGCCATCTGATATACTGCTTACATCAGAATTGCAGGATGGAGGAGGGCTGTTATGGAGTTTGTATGCAGCACCCGATATTCCCAAAAGACCCTGACCGCCATGGCCAGAGCACTGCGGAAAACAGTCCGGGTCAAGATGAATCTATGGCTTAAAGTCGTCTGTGCCGTTTTGATTGGTATTTGCCTGCTGTCCATCTATGCGTCCTGGGACGATCCCTGGTATGTGGGTACCAACGGAGTGGTGATCGTTTTTCTGCTGGCAGTACAGTGGAAGCAGGATTGGCTGAACGGCTATATTGCCCGGCGGCGGGCGCTGCCCGGCACGGAGTTCAGCAGTACCACGTTTCAGCAGGATTGCTTTGAGACTCAAATTGCCGGAGCTGTGACACAGTGGAAGTATGATAAGGTCACTGTGCTGGCAGAGAGCAGAGCATACATCTTTTTTATTATGGGGAAAAACCATGCCAGTGCCTTTGAAAAAGAGGGGCTGGAGGGTGGAAGTGTGGCGGAGTTCCGCCGGTTTCTGGAGGAACGGACCGGAAAGCAGATTAAATTCGTTGGGGGATAAATACGACGATGAATAAGCTGAAAACAGCGGCAGGGCTTGGTATTTTGGGCGCCTGCGTGGCAGGCGTGGTTTGCCGCCGGCGGAGGAGACGCATTCTGCTGGAAGAATATACCCGATACGCGCTCTATATGGCGGTGATGGACGACGAGATCTGCCGCAATGAGTTGGAGGGCAACTGGATCAATGGTGAAGAGATCCGGTTTCCGCCCAAGATGGAGTCCCTTCAGCAGCGCTACCATATGTTCCTGCGCTGGAATCGCAGAAAAAGCCGGGAGGACATCCAGACGGAAGTAGCCAGGATGGAGGAGCGGCTGGAGGAATCCAGGCAGTACTTAGGGCAGCCCAAAGAGGAACTGACGGTCTCTTTTCAGGAGGCGGACTGAGAATCTTGGGCGGAGGTACAAAAACTGTGAGTGAGAACGAGGCCCTGCCCGGCATCTTGCCGGGCAGGGCCTCGTTTCTCTTTTTGAGCTTGTCCGCCTCTGGGATGGATAGTGGTCAAAGTGGTCGCCTGTAGTTGTGTCAGGTCGCTTTGAAAACTGATGTGCTATGCGTTTTCAGGTTCCGGCAGGTGCAGGGTATCCTCCAGCAGATGAAGAAAGGTGCGAAGGGCCTGATTCCGACCACCGCTGGGCCAGACGGCTCCGTAGGACAGGGGAGAAAACTCCTTCAGAGGGAGGTAGCGCAGCCCGGGGCGCCGCAGTTGGGGAAAGACAGCCATGACCGCAAAAGCATAGCCTGTTTCCACCATGGTAAGAAGGGTCTCCTGGGTATCGCAGAAGATGACCTGGTCCGGGTCGTTGGCGGTGACGATCTGTCCCTGGATGGCGAACAGGGAGGAGGGGCAGGCGGGAGGGTGAATGGCGGCGATCCGTCCGGCCTGTTTCAGCTGCTCCAGGGTGAGCTCCTCCTGCTGGGCCAGCGGGTGATCTTCCCGACATACACATACCACCGGACAGCGCACCAGTTCCCGGTAGACGCTGTTTTTGGGGGCGTTTTCCTGAAAGGCAAACAGCAGCTGAATTTCGCCATCCGCCATCAGGTTATCCAGCGCGCTGAAGGGATAGAGGCGGAGCAGGGGAAGGATGTCCGGGGACTCCTGCCGCAGGCGATCCAGGGCAGGGCGTATCAGCTGGAGATCGGCGGCGCTGCGGCAGCCGATCTCCAGCCGTGTGGGCTGGGCAGCCTGGCAGCGTTTGACCTGGACCTGAGAGATCCGGGCCAGCTTGAGCATTTGGCCTGCGTACTGCAAAAACATATGTCCTGCCTGGGTCAGCCGAACGGATTTGCTGGTGCGGCTGAAGAGCTGGACCCCAAGTTCGTCCTCCAGTGTTTTGACCTGGTGACTGACTGCGGGCTGGGTGATTCGCAGATGTTCCGCCGCCCGGGAGAAGTTCAAAAAGTCCGCCACCGCCATAAAACATTCTAATTGTGTTGTATTCAACCAAATCACCCCGTACCGTATTTCTGCTTTTATACAATGCATAAAAACAATAAAACTCTTTTATTGATGATAGCAGATTTGTATTTCACATACAAGGGTTATCGTGCTATAAATAGTAAGGTATCTAACAATTAGCTTGGATATAAAAGGAGGGATACAGCTATGGCAGTGGATCGGAGCCGTTTGGCCCGGGACAACAGACAAATCTGCATTCAGATGGAGCGAATGGCAAATTATTATTTGGCTGCGTCTGATGTGACCGGCGTACAGGCCCAGATGCTGCTGTATATTTTGCGGCATTCGAAGACTGGAGTGTCGGTGACAGATCTGCATCAGATCAGCGGTTATTCCAAGGCCACCATATCCAATCTGGTCAAGCGGCTGCGGGAGAAAGGATATATAAGGGTGGAAGCCTGTGAGACGGATGACCGGCGCAGGCTGCTGTTCGGTACGGAGAAGGGGCGGCGCATACAGGCGCTTCTGGTTTCATCCATCCGGAAGGTGGAGAATTCCCTCTACCGGGGATTGTCCGCGGAAGAACTGTCCACCCTGGATCACCTGCAGAAACGTATGCTGCAGAATTTAATGATGTTCCAGACACAAAGCCACAAGGAGGCATCGGCAACGTGAAAAAAGTATTGCAACAGCTGGGAAGGTACCGCAAAGATACCATCCTGTGCATTATTATGGCGGCGCTGGAGATCCTGATGGAGATCCTGATGCCCTTTATCACAGCTCTGATCATCGATCAGGGACTGGAGGCCGCCAATCTGAACCTGGTGTACCGCTACGGCATACTGATGGTGGTCATGGCACTGCTCAGTCTGGTGTTTGGCTCCCAGGCGGGAAAATGCGCCGCCAGCGCTTCCGCCGGGCTGTCGGCCAACCTGCGCCAGGCCATTTATAACAACATTCAGACCTTTTCCTTTTCCAACATCGATAAATTCAGTGTGCCCGGTCTGGTGACCCGGATGACCACCGACATCACCAACGTGCAGAACGCCTTTATGATGGTGATTCGTATCGCGGTGCGTGCGCCCCTGATGCTGATATTCAGCTATATCATGTGCCTCATCATCAGTCCCCGGATGAGCCTGATGTTCCTGATTGCGGTGGTATTCCTCATTGTGGTGCTGGGGGCCATCATGGTGGTCACCCTGAAGATCTTTGGTCAGGTGTTCCGCAAGTACGACGATCTGAACGCCAGTGTCCAGGAGAATGTATCTGCCATTCGGGTGGTGAAGGCCTTCGTGCGGGAGGACTATGAGAACCTGAAGTTCTCCAAAGCCTCCGCCAATCTGTACAAGCTGTTTGTCAAGGCCGAGGGACTGCTGGCCTTCAACAACCCGGCCATGATGCTGGCGGTCTACTTCTGCATCATCACCGCCTCCTGGCTGGGCGCCCAGTTTATCGTGGGCGGCACCCTGTCCACCGGCGATCTGACCAGCCTCTTTAGTTACATCATGTCTCTGCTGATGAGCCTGATGATGCTCTCCATGGTGGTGGTGATGATCTCCATGTCCATGGCCAGCATCCGCCGGATCAGTGAGGTCCTCAGCGAGACCCCTGACCTGAAGGAACCGGAGGAACCTGTCACTCAGGTAGCCGACGGCTCCATTGACTTCGATCATGTCAGCTTTTCTTACAAGCACGGCAGCGGAAAGAACGCCCTCTCTGACATCGACCTGCACATCGCCTCCGGCGAGACCATCGGGGTCATCGGGGGTACCGGTTCAGGCAAGAGCAGCCTGGTGAATCTGATCTGCCGTCTGTACGACGTCAGCGAGGGGAGTGTCAAAGTGGGCGGCCTGGATGTACGGCAGTACGACATGGAGGCCCTGCGGAATCAGGTGTCGGTGGTGCTCCAGAAAAACACCCTGTTTTCCGGCACCATTTTGGACAACCTGCGCTGGAGCAATCCGGATGCCACAGAGGAGGAGTGCATCCAGGCCTGCCGTGCAGCCTGCGCCGATGAGTTTATTGAGCGCTTCCCCGATGGCTATCAGACCCGCATCGAACGGGGCGGGGCCAATGTGTCCGGCGGTCAGAAACAGCGGCTGTGTATTGCCCGGGCATTGCTCAAGCATCCCAAGGTGCTTATCCTGGACGACTCCACCAGCGCGGTGGATACCGCTACCGACGCCAAGATCCGGGCGGCTTTCGCCCGCCAGATTCCCGGCACCACCAAGATCATCATTGCCCAGCGGGTATCCAGTGTGGAGCACGCTGACCGCATCCTGGTGCTGGACGAGGGCCGTATCAATGGCTTTGACACCCACGAAAATCTGCTCAAGAACAACGCCATTTACCGGGAGATTTATGAATCCCAGGTCAATGGCGGCGGCGACTTTGACCAGCCGGCGTAAAGGAGGCCTGCTTTCATGAATCAAACCAAAACCAAAACCGGCAAGGTGCTGGGCCGGGTGCTCCGCTATATGCTCCGCTCCTACGGCCCCCTGTTCCTGCTGGTCTTAGTGTGCATCCTGATCTCCGCAGTGGCCACTGTAGTGGCCGCCACCTTCCCCCAGACTCTGGTGGACGACTACATCGTACCTATGCTGAACAGCGGCTCCCGGGATTTCAGCGGCCTGGCCGCCGATATTGTGCAGCTGGCCTGCCTGATGGGTGCGGGCGTTGTGGCAGCCTTTGCCTACAACCGGATTATGGTCAACATCAGCCAGGGTACCATGCGGCGGCTGCGCAATGATCTGTTCCGCAACATGGAATCCCTGCCCATTCAGTATTTCGATACCCACGCTCACGGGGATATCATGTCGGTATATACCAACGACATCGACACCCTGCGGCAGCTGCTCAGCCAGAGTATTCCCCAGATCATCAACTCGGTGATCACCATGGCGGCTACGCTGGTGACCATGCTGTTGATCAACCCCACCCTTACCATCATCTCGGTGATTACGGCGCTCATCATGCTGGTGATCACCAGGAGTTTCTCCCACCTGTCCGGCAAATACTATATCCAGCAGCAGAGGGATCTGGGCGCTGTGGACGGCTTTATCGAAGAGATGCTGGACGGCCAGAAGGTGGTCAAGGTATTCTGCCATGAGGAGGCCGCCAAGGCGGATTTTGCCAGGGTCAACGAGGCCCTGCGTCAGAGCGCTGACAAGGCCAACCGGTACGCCAACCTGCTGATGCCCATCAACAACAACATCGGCTGGCTGAGCTATGTGGTGGTGGCCATTGTGGGTGCGGTGCTGGGTATCAACGGCCTGGCGGGTGTGACTCTGGGTACGGTAGTTACCTTCGTGGGCCTGAACAAAAGCTTTACCCAGCCCATTACCCAGGTCAGCCAGCAGGTCAACTTTGTGGTTACCGCCGCTGCCGGTGCCCAGCGAGTCTTTGAACTGATGGACCAGCAGCCTGAGTCCGACGAGGGCTATGTGGAGCTGGTCAATGCCAGGGAGGGGGCGGACGGCCAGCTCACCGAGGCCCGGGAGCGGACCAACGTATGGGCCTGGCGGCATCCCCACAAGGCGGACGGAACCGTAACCTATACAAAGCTGGAGGGCGGCGTGGTGCTGGATCATGTGGATTTCGGCTACGAGCCGGATAAACTGGTCCTCCACGATATCAGCCTGTATGCTCATCCGGGTCAGAAGATTGCCTTTGTAGGGGCCACCGGCGCGGGCAAGACCACCATTACCAACCTGATCAACCGGTTTTACGACATTGCCGACGGCAAGATCCGCTATGACGGCATCAATATCAACAAGATCAAAAAGGCGGATCTTCGCCGCTCCCTGGGCATTGTGCTTCAGGATACCCACCTGTTTACCGGCACTGTGATGGACAATATCCGATACGGCAATCTGGAGGCAAGTGATGAGGAGTGCGTTGCTGCGGCCCAGCTGGCCAACGCCGACGGCTTCATCCGCCGCCTGCCCAACGGGTATGATACCATGCTCACCGGTGACGGCGCCAACCTGAGCCAGGGACAGCGGCAGCTGCTGGCCATTGCCCGGGCGGCGGTGGCCGATCCCCCTGCCCTGATCCTGGATGAGGCCACCTCCTCCATTGATACCCGGACCGAAAAGCTGGTGCAGGACGGCATGGACGCCCTGATGACCGGTCGGACCACCTTTGTGATCGCCCACCGGCTGTCCACGGTGCGCAACGCCGACTGCATTATGGTTATGGATCAGGGCCGCATCATCGAACGGGGAACCCATGATGAGCTCATCGAAAAGAAAGGAAAATACTATCAGCTTTATACCGGAAATCTGGCTGAAGAAGCGAGTTAACCGGATTTGGACAAAAAAGGCGGTGAATGTCGAGCGACATTCACCGCCTCTGTTTATTGAGCCAGGGAGGGCAGCTTTTTCTACAGGCTCCAGGATCGGCCGCGGAATACATCCAATGAAAAAATAAAAAGAACCGCAATCCATTGGATTGCGGTTCTTTTTCTGGTTGCGGGGGGAGGATTTGAACCTCCGACCTCCGGGTTAT
>NZ_CAJFGT010000028.1:0-28878 GCF_904377885.1 Flavonifractor sp. An112
TCACCCCCTGCACACCGCCATGGGCAACAACGGCATGACCCGCATGAACCTGCTGGGCGCCACCGGCAAGCCCATCACCGAGGAGTACAAGGAGCTCTTTGGCGAGGAGGCCTATGCTGAGTTCGATAAGTTCGAGTACATCCGCATCCACGGCCAGGCCGCTTACGACGAGAAGTTCGGCGAGCTGGAGAACCTGGGCGTGTGGGGCACCTGGGAGCCCTGCCACAAGGAGATGCTGGGCCACGGCATCGTGGGCGTTGAGAACCTGGGCGGCGATCTGGACAAGATCAAGCCCGGCACCGTGTTCCAGTTCTTCTGCTTCCCCCTGCGCTGGTACATGGGCGACGGCGCCATGTCCCGCTGCGTGGCTTACATCGACGAGGAGAACATCGATCCCTCCGTGCCCGACCGCACCTACAAGTACGGCGGCACCGGCTATGCCGATGAGGACGGCCACGGCGCCAGCGGCCTGGAGTATATGCAGAAGCTCTTCAACCGCAACAAGTAATCCTTTGTTCCAATAACTTTCCTAATTCCCTTCCATCCCATTCCATGCCGAACGTAAAGCGGCGGGCAGTCGCCCGCCGCTTTATGCGGTATCCTGATTCAGAAAGGACTTTGAACGATCATGGCTGATCTGAAGAATAAGACTATTATCACCGTGGCCACCACCGGTGCCTGGCCCACCAAGGAGAACAACCCCAACGTGCCCATGACCCCCGCTGAGATCGCCGAGGACGTGTACGCCTGCTGGAAGGCCGGCGCCGCTGTGGCTCACCTGCATATGCGCGACGACCAGGGCAAGGGCACCATGGACAAGGAGAAGTTCCGCCAGACCGTGGAGCTGCTCCGCTCCAACCACCCCGACTGTGACATCATCCTGAACATGACCACCTCCGGCGACCTGAACGCCACCGACGAGACCCGCCAGATCCACCTGAAGGAGCTGCGCCCCGAGATGGGTTCCTACGACTGCGGCTCCATGAACTGGCTGCACACCTCCCTCTTCCTCAACCCCCCCGCCTTCCTGGAGGAGCTGGGCAAGAATATGCAGGAGTGGGGCGTCAAGCCCGAGATCGAGGCCTTTGACCCCGGCATGATCGCCAACGCCCAGTACTACCTGAAGAAGGGCGTCCTGAAGGGGCCCCTCCACTTCCAGTTCTGCATGGGCTGCGCCAACGGCATCCCCGGCACCATGAAGAACCTGATCTTCATGAAGGAGACCATGGAGTCCCTCTGCCCCGGCTCCACCTGGAGCTGCTTCGGCGTGGGTCACTCCGCCATGACCATGCTGTACGGCGCTGTGGCCCTGGGCGGCCACATCCGCGTGGGCATGGAGGACAACGTCATGTACGCCAAGGGCCAGCTGGCTCAGAGCAACGTCCAGTTCGTGGACCGCGCCCGCCGCGTCATTGAGGAGTTCGGCAAGCAGGTTGCCACGCCCGACGAGGCCCGTGAGATCCTCAGCCTGAAGTAATTTCACAAGTTTTCCTGCAAAAGGACCGGGAGCATACCGACGCGGTGGAGCCGCGCCGGTTTCCCGGTCCTTTTCTTATTTTTATCAGTTGTCCTCTCCGTGAGGCCCGCAGCGCCTCTGTACGCCGTTTTTCCGCCCCGTGTATAGAATGACTCATTTGGCTTTTTCCGCGTTTACAGCGCCTTCACGCTCTTTCTGTACACATCGCACAATAACCAATTGTACTGTCGGCTTTTGTGCGTTTTTTTGCGCTGCCCCCATGTTATGCAGGTTTGCCGCCATGCACTTCCAAATTTTATATCCGAAATTTGTGCATACTGAACATTCTATATTTTATACCAAAATTTATTCGCACCTCTTTGTCAAATCTTTAACTATCATTTTATGTAGTTTATACAAAATTAGATACTTACTTCTTGGTTACTATGTACTTATTGGTTAGTAACTCACCAACTTGTGGGGATTGCACAAAAGCCTCCAAATCGATAAAGTATAGCTGCAACAAGGAATGGACTTGCCGGCACTTGTCCTGATCCAAACCATTTAGAGATGAGGGAAAATAAATGGCGAAACAAAATCTCCGCGACGGTAATAAGAATTCCGTCGTCAACTTCGGCGCAGGCTGGGTTGTCATCATCTATTGCCTGCTGATGTTTTTCCTGTACGTTGGTATGTGCAACGACGGCGCTAACATCACCGCCCCCAACGTAGCCGCCCGCCTGGGTCTGGAGCAGGGCGACATCATGAACATGAACTCCCTGGCTGGTATCATCGGCGTGGTGTTCTTCATCGTGGTGGGCCAGATCAACCGCAAGGTTGGCGCCCGCATTACCTCCGGCGTGTGCTGTATTATCTCCGGTATCACCTACATCATTGCCTGCAGCGCTCCCAACATTGCCGTATATACCATTGCGATGTGCTTCGTGTACGGCAGCATCATGTCCGCCGGTTATGTGGCTGGCGGCACCCTGGTTGCTACCTGGTTCCCCAAGAAGAAGGGCGTGGTCATGGGCTACACCACCATGGGCCACAACTTCGCTTCCGCTTTCTATGTGCAGCTGGTTGCCATCCTGATCGCTCCCACCGCTGTTGCCACCAGCGTGGGCGGCGCTGACCTGTCCAACGTGGGCGCAAACTTCCCCGGCGGCATCGTGCCCATCGGCATCGCCGCCATCGTACTCGGCATTCTGGGTATGCTCTTTATCCGCAACACTCCCCAGGAGCGCGGCATCAACCCCGACAACGTCTCCGACGAGGTCTACAAGAACGAGTACGATACCACCGACGCCGTGGAGGGCGACGGCGGCTGGACCACCGGCAAGCTGCTCAAGACCAAGGAGCTGTGGCTGGCCGCTATCACCACCGGTTTCTTCCAGATCTGCTCTGTGGGCGTTATGAGCCAGCTGGTGACCCGTAACATTCAGCTGGGCTTCACTCCCCAGGCCGCTATGAACGTCATGACCATCCTGGCCCTGGGCGGCGTGGTCGGTTCCTGGATCATCGGCATCATCGATGACAAGATCGGCACCAAGAAGACCATGGTTGGCTTCGGCATCTGGTATGCCATCGCCCTGCTGTGCAACTTCGGCGCCACTGACAGCTCCTCCCCCCTGGTGTACGTCTCCCTGTTCATGATCGCCATGGGCATCGGCGGCTCCGCCAACTTCACCACCTCCCTGCCCACCTCCATCTTCGGTCGTCAGGGCTTCGATAAGGTGAACAGCGTGATCTTCCCCATCCAGGGCGCTATCACTGCTCTGTGCTTCCTGGTCAATGGCATGGTGCAGAAGATGACCGGCGGCGAGATCAAGATGGCTTATCTGGTGTTCGCCGGCGTGGCTCTGGTCAACGTGGTGCTGGTGCTCATCGTCAACGAGCATCGCTTCAACCGCGACTGGAAGGCCGCTCACCCCGGCAAGTAAGTTTACCCTCTCTTGGGTGCGCCGCAGTTACTCTGCGGCGCACTCTTTTTTCTCTTATAATACCGAAAAGCCCCGGCCGTATGGCCGGGGCTTTTCGGGTGTGTGTTGTGTGTGTTGCAAAGGTGTTGGAGAGGGATAAGAGAGGAATTGGTTTTGGGAGGATGGTCTCGCTTTCGATTCATCTCTGAATCTGTCTGTATCATACCCTGTAAATAAGGCCAAATCGTGTATTCATTGTGAATAAACTGTTAATTTCAATTCCCATATTTTTCTCCCGGTCCTTCGCCGGTTCTTTCCCCGATTTTGGCTTGACAGCCGTGTGGTTTGGTGCTATAGTTTCGTTGTTAAAATGGCAACGACGGAGAAGAAACCGCACAGCGGCGGACAGAGAGGAGTCCATTTGGTGGAAGGGCTCCACGACACGCAGCGGCTGTACCACTCCTGAGCCGCCCGGGACGACCGGGCCGGGGCTTTCCCGTTACAGAAAGTCACAAGCGGCATGAAGTCACGCTGCGCGCCCTCCGCGACGGCGCCTAAGTCCTGCGACTGCGCAAAACACCAAAAAGCCCTTTTGCTTTTTGGTATTTCGCTTCGCTCCGGCCTTAGTCACCTGCTCCCGGGCGCCTCCGCGCTCTATGCAAGCAGGGTGGAACCGTGGGACGTTTCTTACGCCTCACCCCTGACCGACAGGGGTGAGGCGTTTTCTTTACCCTCCGCCCCAATTTACAAGGAGGTTTTATTTATGTCCGAAGAAGTCAAGAACGAATTTACCTTTGAGAACCCTGAATACCGCCAGACCTATTGGCACACCTGCTCTCATGTGATGGCTCAGGCCGTGAAGCGCCTGTGGCCCGAGGTAAAGCTGGCCATCGGCCCCGCCATCGACGAGGGCTGGTACTATGATATGGACGCTCCCTTCGCCTTCACCCCCGAGCACCTGGAGCAGATTGAGGCCGAGATGCGCAAGATCTGCAAGGAGAAGCTGAAGCTGGAGCGGTTTGAGCTGCCCCGGGAGGAGGCCCTCAAGTTCATGGAGGAGAAGGGGGAGCCCTTCAAGGTGGAGCTGATCCAGGACCTGCCGGAGGACGCCCACATCTCCTTCTATAAGCAGGGTGAATTCACCGACCTGTGCGCTGGCCCCCACCTGGACTCCACCGGCCGCATCAAGGGCAACGCCATCAAGCTGACCGCCTGCAACGCCGCCTACTGGCGGGGCGACTCCAACCGGGAGACCCTCCAGCGTATCTACGGCATCGCCTTCCCCAAGAAGGATGAGCTGGATGCCTACCTGCAGCGCATTGAGGAGGCCAAGAAGCGGGACCACCGCAAGCTGGGCCGGGAGCTGGGCCTATTCATGCTGCGGGACGAGGGCCCCGGATTCCCCTTCTTCCTGCCCAAGGGCATGGTGCTGCGCAACACCCTGATCGACTACTGGCGTCAGGTCCACAAGCGTTACGGTTATGTGGAGATCTCCACCCCCATGATGCTCAACCGGCAGCTGTGGGAGCGGTCCGGCCACTGGGATCACTATAAGAACAATATGTACACCACCGTCATTGACGACACCGACTTCGCCATCAAGCCCATGAACTGCCCCGGCGGTATGCTGGTCTACTCCAGCGAACCCCATTCCTACCGGGACCTGCCCATGCGGGTGGGTGAGCTGGGCCTGGTCCACCGCCACGAGCTGTCCGGCGCCCTCCACGGCCTGTTCCGGGTGCGCTGCTTCACCCAGGACGACGCCCACATTTTCATGACCCAGGACCAGCTGAAGGACGAGATCAAGAACGTGGTCAAGCTGTTTGACGAGGTCTACTCCGTCTTTGGCCTGCCCTACAAGATCGAGCTGTCCACCATGCCCGAGGATCACATCGGCACCGTGGAGCAGTGGGAGCACAACCAGAACATCCTGAAAGAGGCCATCACCGATATGGGCAAGGAGTTTGAGGTCAACGAGGGCGACGGCGCCTTCTATGGCCCCAAGCTGGACTTCCACCTGGCTGACTCCCTGGGCCGCACCTGGCAGTGCGGCACCGTCCAGCTGGACTCCCAGCTGCCCGAGCGGTTTGAGCTGGAGTACACCGGTGAGGACGGCCAGAAGCACCGTCCCGTCATGCTCCACCGGGTGGTGCTGGGCTCCATCGAGCGCTTTATCGGCGTCATCACCGAGCACTTCGCCGGCGCCTTCCCCACCTGGCTGGCTCCCGTGCAGGTAAAGGTGCTGCCCATTACCGACCGGGCCGCCGACTACGCCAACCAGGTGGCCGCCAAGCTGGATGCGCTGGGCTACCGTGTGGAGACCGACCACCGCAACGAGAAGATCGGCAAGAAGATTCGGGACACCCAGCTGGAGAAGGTGCCCTATATGCTGGTGGTGGGTGACAAGGAGGCCGAGACCGGCGACGTGGCCGTCCGCAACCGCCATGGCCAGCAGACCGTCATGTCCCTGGATGCCTTCGCCCAGCAGCTGAAGGACGAGGTGGACTCCAAGTCTCTGGAACAGAAAATGTAACCTGCGCTTAAGGAGCGCTCTGCCTCAGGCAGAGCGCTCCTTTTTTGTCACCCCCTTCCTCCGTCAGGCATAGTATACTGCGAGCAGACGCTCAATACACTTGAAGGAGCACACGCCATCATGGGAATGCCCGTAATCACGCCTAGCACCACCAGCCGTACCCAGGCCATCACCGATATCATCGAGTCGGTAGCCCTGCAGGAGACCGCCCTGTCCCACATCCTCAACGCCGAGGGGGAGAAGATCCAGAAGATGGTCGCCCTGGAGGACGTCACCCCCGATGTGCTGCTTGCCACCAACAAGTCGGTGGAGTCCATGGTCAACGCCGTGTCCAGACTGGAAATGATCCTTCATTCCAAACTGTCCGTCTTTGACGGCTGCCTGTGCAAGCCCGCCGAGGAGCCTGTTCAGGAATAATCAATCCACCAAAGGCGGGGCTCCTTCATGGAGTCCCGCCTTTTTGGAACCAAACGGGGATACGCCGCGTAACATGGACCACACATGAGATACCCTCATACCACACCATGGGAGGACCCATTATGGCAATCAACTTTGGCCTTGCCAATGACTATAACGTATTCGTATTCGGCAATCTGAGCCTGAGCAACACCGACGCAGAGGGCCGGGTGGCCGTGGGCGGCAACGCCGTGCTGAGCAACTACGGCGTGGGCGCAGGCATTACCCCTCTGCCTCCGGCAGGCACCGACCCGTCCTTTGTGGTGGGCGGCACCGTCAACGTGTCCGGCGGCTCCAACGCCAGCGGCAACACCGTCATCAGCCCCACCAGCACGGTGATCAACTACACCATGGGCAACCCCAACGGCGCCCTGACCACCGGTACGCCCATCGATTTTTCCGAGGCGGAGCGCTATCTGAAATGCGCTTCCCTCTTCTGGGGCTCTCTGGAGTCCAACGGCACCGGTACCGTGGTGTTCGGCCAGCTCAACCTCACCGGCACCGATGAAAGCCTGAACATCTTCCAGCTGGACAGCGCCAACCTGTACGGCTCCGGCCTGTCTCTGGCCCAGCTCAACGGCATCAACATCATCGCGCCCATCAATTCCACCATCCTCATCAATGTAACGGGCACCAACATCCTGTATGGCAGCTACCAGATCTTCCGCAACGGTATCACCGCCACCCGGGAGAACGCCCGGAAGATCCTGTGGAACTTCCCTGAGGCCCTGACCTGGTCCAACAGCACCACCGCCATCTACGGCTCCGTCCTGGCCCCCTTTGCCGCGGCGGCCACCACCTTCAGCCAGATCAACGGCAACATCATCTTTGACAGCTATGCCGGCAATGCCGAGAGCCACAACGAGCTGTTTGAGGGCGAGCTGCCCGAGCCCACCGGCTGTCTGGTGACCACCAGCTCCACCACCTCCAGCAGCACTTCCACCACAACTACGACTACTACCAGTACGACCACGACCACCAGCACGACCAGTACCACGACCAGCACTACGACTACCACTTCCACCACCAGCACCACCTCCACCACCACGGCGGTCCCGCAGCCCCGGAGCCAGGCCATCACCGACCTGTTTGAGTCGGTGGCCCTCCAGCAGGCCGCCCTGTCCCACATTCTCAACGCCGAGGGGGAGAAGCTGCAAAAGATCTTATCTTTTGAGGATCTCAGAACCGAGACCATTCTGCAGGCTAATAAGTCTGTGGAGTCCATGGTGGACGCGGTCTCCGGTCTGGAACTTATTCTGAAGCAGAAGCTGGAGCTCTTTGGTGACTGCCTCTGTGACGGCGATATGCCCTAAACCCAACTGTGGCGCGGCAGAATCCTTTGCCGCGCCACAGTTCTCCATCTGGACAAGGAGGTATTTGGTATGAAGGTGGCTCTGTTGACCATGTTTTCCGGCCTGTCCCCCACCTACTCCCTGGTGAATGTGGCGGCCGACCAGATCCGGATGCTGCTGGAGGCCGGGGTGTCGGTGAAAATGCTGGTCAGTGAAACCTGCCCCGATGGGGAGCGGACCGGCATTTTTGCAGATGAGCGGCTGGAGTGGGTCAAGGTCACAAATACCCTCCACGGGCAGCCCATCCAGTGGCACGACTACTCCTCCCCCACCGGGCAGGTCCACGATACCTTTTTTGAGGAGGCCCACCACATTGCCAAAGACCTTGTGGCCCATTTAAAGGATGTGGACGTGTGCATCCTCCACGACATTCTCTACCAGGGCTGGCACCTGGTCCACAACATCGCCGTCCGCAAGGCACAGCAGGAGCTGCCCCACCTGCGGTTTCTGGCCTTCACCCACTCTTTCCCGGCGGCCCGACCCCAGGCGATGGAATACCCCTTCTCCGCCCGGTTTACCGACCTGCCCCGGACCAGCTTTATCTACCCCACCCGCTCGGGCATCCCGGCCCTGGCACGACAGTACGACGTGCCAGAGGGACGGTGCGCCGTGGTGTACAACACCCTGCCCCTGATCCCCTCCATGAGTGAAGCGGTACAGACGGTGGCCCGGCACATGGATCTGACCCGACCCGACCTGCTGGCGGTCTACCCCGCCAGGCTCACCACCGGCAAGCGGCTGGAAAAGGTGGCCGCCCTGGCGGGCGCCATCCGCACTGCCACAGAACAGGACATCAAGGTCATCTTCTGCGACTTTCCCAGCGCCGACATCCCGCCCAAAGTCTACAAGGCCATGATCCGCACCGAGGGCAAAAAGTACGGTCTGCGGGACGAGGACCTGCTCTTCACCTCGGGCATCGGTTTCCCCGACGGCTTCCCCCGGCAGGGGGTGTTTGAGCTGTTCCAGCTGTCCAACCTGTTTATCTGCCCCTCCTACTCCGAGTCCTTCGGCCTCACCGTGCTGGAGGCCGCCAGCCGGGGCAATTTCCTGGTGCTCAACCAGGCCGTCCCCGCCCTGAAGGAGCTGGGAGAGAGCCTGGGGGCCTATTTCATGCGGTGGGATGCCCGGAACTTCGGCTTTGACACCCACGAGAGCTACTCTCCCTCCGAGCAGGCCTACTATGAGGAGCACGGGCGGGCCATCGTCAATCTGATGCGGGAGGACCGGAGCCTGAACGCCAAAACCATCGTACGCAACCAGTACAACGATGAGTGGATCTGCCACAATCAGCTGCTGCCTCTGCTGGAGGGATAAAAAAGAGCCCCGATGAGACGCTGCTCGATGCAGCGACCCATCGGGGTTCTCTTTCCTTTGAAATTAGAAGTCGGCATTACCCACCGTTCTGGGATGCAGCTCCGCCCCGGACACGCTGGCGTGTCCGGGGACCCCTTTTGATCCTGCGCGGGCGGAATGAATCCGCCCTGCGCCAAGGTTTTGCCCCACGGCCAAAACACTTGTACGGCGCAAGCGCCGCCCCATTTAAAATGGGGCCCCGACGTGGAGCTGCACGAAACAGTACCACATAGGGGCCCTCTTTCCTTTGAAATTAGAAATCAGCGTTGCCCACAGTACGGGGATGCAGCTCCACGTCGCGGATGTTGGACACGCCGGTGAGGTACATGACCATCCGCTCGAAGCCCAGGCCGAAGCCGGCGTGGCGGCAGGAGCCGTAGCGCCGCAGGTCCAGGTACCACCAGTAGTCCTCGGGGTTCATGCCCAGCTCCTTGATGCGGCTCTCCAGCAGCTCCAGGCGCTCCTCACGCTGGGAACCGCCGATGATCTCACCGATGCCGGGCACCAGACAGTCGGCGGCAGCCACGGTCTTGCCGTCGTCGTTGAGGCGCATATAGAATGCCTTGATGTCCTTGGGGTAGTCGGTGACAAACACGGGGCGCTTGAAGATCTGCTCGGTGAGATAGCGCTCGTGCTCGGTCTGCAGATCGCAGCCCCACTCCACCTTGTAGTCGAACTTGTCGTTGTTCTGCTTGAGCAGCTCCACCGCCTCGGTGTAGGTAACGCGGCCAAAGTCAGAGTTGGCCACGTGCTCCAGCCGCTCCTTCAGGCCCTTGTCCACGAAGGAGGAGAAGAAGTTCATCTCGTCGGGGCACTTCTCCATGACGGTGTTGATGATATACTTGATCATGGCCTCGGCGGTATCCATATAGTCGTTCAGGTCGGCGAAGGCCATCTCAGGCTCGATCATCCAGAACTCGGCGGCATGGCGCTGGGTGTTGGAGTTCTCCGCCCGGAAGGTAGGACCGAAGGTGTACACGTTGCCGAAGGCCATAGCAAAGTTCTCGGCGTTGAGCTGGCCGGACACGGTGAGGTTGGCCTTCTTGCCGAAAAAGTCCTTGGTATAGTCCACAGTGCCGTCCTCGTTCTTGGGCACGTTTTGGAGGTCCAGGGTGGTGACCTGGAACATCTCGCCGGCGCCCTCACAGTCAGAGGCGGTGATCAGCGGAGTCTGGGCGTACACAAAGCCCCGGTCCTGGAAGAAGCAGTGGATGGCGTGGGCAGCCACAGAGCGCACCCGGAAGGTGGCGGAGAACAGGTTGGTGCGGGGCCGCAGGTGCTGGATGGTACGCAGGTACTCCACGCTGTGGCGCTTCTTCTGCAGGGGGTAGTCGGGAGTGGAGGTGCCCTCCACCTGGATCTTGGAAGCCTTGATCTCCAAGGGCTGCTTGGCCTCGGGGGTCAGGACCACGGTACCGGTGACAATGAGGGCGGCGCCCACATTCTGACCGGCAATCTCCTTATAGTTGTCCAGCACATTGGCGTCCAGGACCACCTGCAAATTCTTGAAGCAGGAGCCGTCGTTCAGCTCCACAAAGCCGAAGCTCTTCATATCACGAATGGTACGGGCCCAGCCGCAGACGGTGATCTCCTTGCCGCCGAACTGCTCCTGGTCCGCAAAAATCTGTGCGATTTTGGTGCGTTCCATTTCCATTTCCCTCGATTCGTAAAATTTAACCTCAGTGGGCACTAGTATATCATTTTTCCTCGATTTTGCAAGGGGTCGCGGGCAATTCTCCCGCCAGAAGGTCCCCGAAAATCAGTCTTTCCTGCTCCCCCGCGCCCACGGACCGGTCCCGGAACTGATAGAGCACCCAGCCCAGCACCACCAGGGCCGCCGCCAGGGCGTACTCCAGGCCGCTGAGGGCGCCGGGACTCATGGGCAGCAGGATGTTGCCTGCCAAAAAGGCCGAGGCCAGAACGCCCAGCACCGCCGTCACCCTCCCGCCGGGCATATACACCGGCCGGCGGAGGCCGGAGCGGGTTTTCCGCAGCCACAGCACAGCGGCAAAGGACATGACCCACATGACAATGGTGGTCAAAGAGGCCACATTGATAAAGGGGATAAAGAACAGCTTGCCGGTGAAAGGGGTGAGCACCACAAAGACGGCTGTAAAGCAGATGCACCGCACCGGCGTGCCGTATTTGGGGTGGAGGACGGCAAACTTCCTCGACACCAGGGCAAAGCGGGACAGTCCGTAAAGCATCTGGGCGGAGGAGTAGAGGGTGGAGTTCATCACACCCACCGCCCCCACAAAGGCGGTGACCAGGAAGAGCAGCCGCACCCAGGGAAGGCCGGTGATGGACACCAGCACGTCCGCAAAGGGGGCGGTGCGGCCCACCGCCTGGGTCCAGGGCATACAGCCCGCCACGGCGGTGGACACCAGGCACAAAATGCCGGTGACCAGGAACAGGCAGGTGATGAGGGCGGCCCCCGCCTTCCGGGCGGCGGGGCCGGTGGCGTCGGCGGCGGCCTTGGACACCGTCTCCCACCCGGCCACCGAGAACACCAACAGGGAGAGCAGGGAGGCCGAGCCGGCAAAGTCAAACTCCATGCCTCCGTCCGAAGCATACACTGCCGGGTCGAAATGGGCAAAGCACACCGCCAGACCGATGGCACACATGACCAGCAGCACCACCGTGGCGATCTTGGCCAGGGAGGCACACACGTTGGCTCCCTTGATCTGCACCCACAGGATGGCTCCCGCCAGCAGCAGCTGAAGGACCAGGTTGGGCAGAGTCACCGGGAAGTCCCCCACATGGTAGAGGACGGCGGTCTCCTTCAGAACGGGGAACAGCTCGTCCAGCAGGGAGATGGCAGCCAGATCCACCCAGCAGAACACGATGGTGTTCATGAGGATGCCCGCCCAGCCCACGGCAAAGCCCCCTCCGGGGCCAAAGGCAGCGTAGGAGTACACCACCTCGCCTCCCGGCAGGGGGAACATGGGGATGGCCTCCATGTAGGCGAAGGCAAAGGGCAGCTCGATGATGATGCACAAAAGAAAGGCCACCGCCAGATTCAGTGGCCCGCCTGCCGTATCCAGCCAGGTGCCGGTGAGCAGCAGCCAGCTGGTACCCAGCATACAGCCGATGCCCATGGCCACCAGGCCGAAAAAGCTGATGGACTTTCCCCCTGTTTTTCCCATCCAGATCCCTCATTTTATGTCAGATAGGCCTATTATAACACGTTGTAGGGCGCTTTCAACCTCCGCCCTTCCCCTTCTTCTCCTCCCGGGGCCAGGCCCCCGCCGCCACTCCCAGCAGGGAGAAGGCCACGGCAATGCCGCAGAAGAGGAGCAGTACGATATAGTCATGGTGATAGAGCAGGAAAACAGCAGCGAAGGTCCCCGCCCCGCACAGCACCGGGTAGAGAGGGCAGAACCCGCGGCGCTTGCCCAGGAACATTCCCACAGCCAGACAGCCAATGGGCAGCAGCACCTGAGCGTAGATGGCGCCGCTCAGCAGGGGCATACCGCTGCCCTCCAGCTGTCGGAGCAGCCAGGGCATCCCCAGGCAGAGCACCACGGCAACAGGCACATAGGGCAGGGTCTCCCGCCACTTCAAAAACGATGGGCCGCGACACTTCATGCCTCTCCCTCCTTTGATTCCCATGATAACGAAAACAGGGCCGTCTGTCCACAGTTTTCGGACAGACGGCCCCGCTGTATGGAACTTTGGTTCAGGAAATGGCTTCAATTTGAGCGTTGAGGGCCTCCACATCTGGCTGGCCCACCGGGTCGTTGGTGAGGCCGTACTCCTGCTTCAGGGACAGGATACGGTAGACGCTCTCATCCAGCCGCCCCATAGAGATGCGGCCGGCGTCCACCGCCGAGAGCAGGGCGTCCCGGGCGGCGGTGAGATTGTCCGCCTCATGGCATACCAGCAGCAGGTCGCACCCGGCCTCCACCGCCATGACGACAGCCTCCCCCATGCCGTAGGTATTGGAGATGGCGGCCATCGTCAGATCGTCGGTACACACCACCCCGTCAAAGCCCAGCTCCTGCCGCAGCAGGCCGGTGACCACCTCTGGGGACAGGGAGGCAGGCAAATCGGGGTCGATCTGGGTCATGAGGATATGGGCCACCATGACGCAGGGGGTTCCCCCGTCAATGGCTGCCTGGAAGGGGATCAGCTCAAATTCCTTCAGCTGCTCCGCCGTCTTGTCCACCACCGGCAGATCTACATGGGAGTCGGTGCTGGTATCCCCGTGGCCGGGAAAGTGCTTGACCACCGGGATCACACCCCCCTGCTCCAGTCCCTCGTTCACCGCCAGCCCCACCCGGGTCACCGTGTCGGGGTCGCTGCCGTAAGCCCGGTCCCCAATGACGGTGTTGTCCGGGTTGGACCAGATGTCCAGGCAGGTGGAGAAGTCCAGATTGAAGCCAAATGCGGCGCACTGGGCGGACAGCACCTTCCCCCGCTCCAGAGGATCGCCTCCGCCGGCGATATAGTCATAGGCGGAGGGCAGGTCGTCCACCTCCGGGGGCATCCGGTCCACCCGTCCCCCCTCCTGATCCACGCACAGGAAGAGGGGGATGTTGTCGCCGTTGAGCGCTTTCAGTTCGTTGGTCAGGTCCGCCAGCTGGTCGGCGCTCTCCACGTTCCGGCCAAAGAGGATCACGCCGCCCACCTGGTAGTCCTGGACCGCCTGAAGGCCATCCTCACCGGCCCCAGTTCCCCCGATGCCCGCCACCAGCAGCTGGCCCACCTTCTCTTCGGTGGTCATGGCCGCCAGAGCCTCCGCCACCGGGTCAGGGGTGGGGGTAGGCTCCGGGGTGGGCGCAGGTGTGGGGGTGGCGCTGGGGGTGGCGGCAGGCGTAGGCGTCGGCGTAGGGGCGGGCATTTGACTGCCGCACCCCGTTAAACCCAATACGCAGAGCAATAACACCCCGGAAAGAATACGCTTCATCATCGTTTTCTGCCCCCTTTTCGCCGTTTGGGCAGGTGCATGGCCCGGCGGTTGCCTCCCTTCTTCCGGCGGGACTTTTCTGTCCTGGGCTTTTCCGGGCGCCCCTCCTGCTTGACCACAGGAGTACCGCCAGGGAGGATAAAGTCCACCTGACCGCTCACCGGATCGGCGGCGGCGCACTCCACCTCCAGGGCCATGCCGAAGGTATACCGGCCGCTGCCGCCCAGCTCCACCAGGAGCAGATGGGCCTGGTCATACTCCCAGGGCCCGCCGGGTAAGGCCTCCACCGGCAGCAGTCCCTCCACGCCCCCGGCCACCGACACAAAGAGGCCGAACCGGGTGACACCGGTCACCACACCGGCAAAGATCTCCCCAACGTGGCCCGCCATAAACTCGGCCAGATACCGCTTCTCGATCTCCCGCTCGGCCTCCTGGGCGGCCAGCTCCCGCTGGGAGGACTGGACGGCGGCCCGCCCCACAGCGGTGGTCAGCTTCTTCTCCTGTTTATCCAGCGTCCCGTCCAGCAGGGCGGTGAGCACCCGGTGGACCATCAGGTCGGGATAGCGGCGGATAGGAGAGGTGAAGTGGCAGTAATACTCCGCCCCCAGGCCGAAGTGGCCCAGGTTGTCCTCGTCGTACCGGGCCTTCATCAGGGAGCGCAGCACCATCATGGACACCGCCCCCTCCTCCGGCCTGCCCTTGGCCCAGTCCAGCAGCTTCTGGAGGGAATGGCTATCCGTTCCCTTCAAATCGTAGCCCAGAGGGGCCACCATCGTACGCAGGGCCTCCCCCTTTTCGTCGGAGGGCTTCTCATGGACCCGGTAGACACAGGGCTTGTGTAGCCGGTTCAGATGCTCCGCCACGCACTCATTGGCCGCCAGCATAAAGGACTCGATGAGCTTCTCGCTCTCCCCCTGCTGCCGCAGGGCCACGTCCACCGGCTTGCCCTCGCTGTCGCAGATTACATAGCTTTCCTTGGTCTCCAGATCCAGGGCCCCCCGGTTCCGCCGCAGCTTCTCCAGCTGCTTGGCCAAAGCCGCCATATCCCGCAGCATGGGCAGGATATGGGCGTACCGCTCCGCCAGGGCGGGGTCCTCCCCCGCCAGCAGTACGTTGCAGTCCTCGTAGGTCATCCGCTCGGTGGAGCAGATCACTGATTTGGTGATAGTGTGGTCCACTACCCCGCCGCTTGCGTCCATGGTCATAATGCAGGACAGAGCCAGCCGGTCCACATGGGGATTGAGAGAGCAAATGCCGTTGGACAGCTCCACCGGCAGCATGGGCACCACCTGGTCGGCAAAATACACCGAGGTGCCCCGCTCCCAGGCCTCCAGGTCCAGCGGGGAGCCGGGGCGCACATAGTGGCTCACATCGGCGATGTGGACCCCCAGCACCCAGCGGCCCTGGTCGTCCTTCTCCAGGCTGACGGCGTCGTCAAAGTCCTTGGAGGATGCCCCGTCGATGGTGATGATGGTCTTGCCCCGCAAGTCCAGCCGCCCCGCCAGGGCGGAGGGCTCCACCGCCTGGGGGATGGTCTCGGTCTCTGCCAGCACGGCAGGCGGGAAGGTGCGCACAATGTCATGGGTGTAGAGAATGGCCTCCACGGCACTCTCCCGCCGGTCGGCGGGGCCAAACCGCTCCCGCAGGGTGCCCATGGGGGCGGTCTTGCCGCCGCCGAAGCTGGTCATGGCCACAGCCGCCCGCTCGCCGGGGCGCACCCCCTTCCGCTTGGTGAATACCTGGATGGGGCCAGGCAGGCGGTCGTTGTCCGGTTTCAGCCAGAGGGCGTGGTCCTGCCGCTCCAGCACGCCGGTGACGGTTTTGTTGGCCCGCTCCAGCACCTGGACCACCTTGGCCACCCGTCGGCCCGCCTCTGGGTCCTCCTCGGTGATGCAGGCCGTTACTTTATCTCCATTCCAGGCGCCGCCGTTGGCCCGGGGTGGAATGAAGCAGTCCTCCCCCTCCTCGGGGATCAAAAAGCCGAAACCCCGGCCGCTGGCCTGGTAGATACCGGTCAATTCCTTTGTCTCTTTCATAGATCGTTCCTTTCTGATTCTGGTGTTTCTGGTTTGTATTATACCCCTTTTTGCCCCAGGCGCAACAAAAAACGCCCTTCCGAAACCGGAAGGGCGTTTTTTCGCATTCTCAGATCAGGCAGATGACAAAGGTGAGGATCATGAATCCAATGGCCACCCACTTGGTCATCTTGGCCAGCTTGGCGTCCCAGCTCTTGGCCTTATTCTTGGCCATAAAGGTGTCGGCAACACCGGCGATGGCACCGGACAGGCCGGCGCTCTTGCCGGACTGGAGCAGCACCACGGCGATGAGGAACAGGCAGGCCGCCACATCGATAATGCTCAGAATCAGCTTGGTGTAATCCACGCTACATCGTCCTTTCGGCCCCGTCAACGGGGCAATATACACTCTATTTGGGCGCAACACACCCGCGCCATCTCTTACACGTAAGAGAAATGATAGCACAAATGCAGACCGATTGCAAGGGCTTTTCGCATTTTTTACGGGAAGTTCCAAAGATACACACTGGTATCTTGACTTGATCCCCGCCCCGGCCTATCATGGAGCCAGAGGCAGAACCACGGAAAGGAGGCGCAGTTTATGGATCCGATCTTCCTGGCTTATCTGGACCCGCCCGGCATGGAATCGTCCAGCAGCGGGGAAGCCGAACTGGCACAGCTTCTGTCCCACCCGGCGGCCAGAGCCATTGTGCTCTCCACCCTCCCGGTGGCATTCTTTCCGCCTCTCAAGTTTCTGCGGGACCGGTTGAGCCAGCGGCTGCGCCCCAAACTCTCCCGCTACAAGACCCCTCTGTTGGTGCAGTTTCTCATTTTCTTTTCCCAGCTGGCCTTTCTGGTCCTCTTCTCGGCGGTGGAGTATTTTTTCCTGGACGGCAGCACCGCCCGCTTCGTGGGCCTGCTGGCTGTGGAGACGGTGGTCTGCTCCGCACTCTGGGTCCTGCTTCGGGCCATGCTCCAGGTCTTTTACCCCCCTGAGGAAGCCGATCCCGCCGAGGAGCCGGAGGATTCAGAGGATTGGGACGATTCAGACGAGCCATAGCCCCGCAAGGGCCTGCCGCAGACTGCGGCAGGCCCTTGCTTTTGCAGAATCAGGTCATCCTCCCTTGAGCAGCCGTCGGCTGCCCCAGCAGGTGGCCAGGAAGTAGCCGCCGTACACCGCCACCAGCAGCAGGGCGGTGACAGCGCTGGAGGCAGCGGCATCCACCTTGCCCACCTCGGCAATGACGGCATTGGCGGCGGTCATGCCCACCACGGCATGGACCAGAGCCAGAGCCAGCGGCAGGAAGAAGGCCAGAAACACCTGGATATCCACCGACCGGCCCCGCATCCGCCGGGAAACCCCCAGCTGGGAGAGGACCCGGTAGCGCTGGGCGCTGTCGGCGGCCTGACTGAGCTGCTGGAGGGCCAGCACCGCCGCCGAGGCCACCAGGAACACCACGCCCAGGTAGAGTCCGATGAAGAGCACCAGCACTTTGGTACCCATCAGGTCCATCCAGGTGGACAGCTTGGTGGTATAGGAATAGCCACCGGTATCCTTCAGGCCGCTCACCGCCGCCAGGAAAGCGTCCTCCCCCTCCTGTCTGTCCCCGGCATAGTCGGCCAGGAAGTACCAGCGGGACACAGACAGCTCCTCTGTTTCCTGGGACACCATCTGGATACGCCAGTCCTCCACAAAAGCGTCGGCCTTTTCCTTCCCCCAGGCAGCCGCATAGGCATCATAGTCCGTCTGGAGCAGATAGGAGCGCCCGTTCTCGTCCTGATACATAGGGAAGGTGATCCAGCGGCTGCACTGCTGCTCCGGGTCAAAGCCCTCCGCCGTCAGCAGTGCGGGCAGATCCATGGTCCCCCCATCCTCCTCCGGCCAGACAGACAATTCCACATCCTGGGGCACGGTCTGGTCCGCCATCTGAGAGACGGTGTTGTTCAGTCCTACAGAGGTGGCGGTGATGCCGATGGCCAGCAGCAGCATGAGGCAGATCACCGTCATAGACCGGTAGGTGGTATTGATATTGGCGTTGAACTGCCGCAGGATAAACATATTCAGATTTTTATAATAGAGCTTCTTACTGGTCTGGCACAGACGCAGCAGAAAACCGGACAGAGCCCGGAAGAACAGCAGGGTACCCAGGCTGCCCAGTCCGATCATTACCCAGAACAGTTCATCCACCCGCAGCAAGCCCCGGGTCAGCAGCATGGTGTAGGCCACGGCCAGCAAAACGCAGCCCACGAGAAAGAGCACCACCGAGACGCCCAGGCTGCGCACCTTCAGCTCCTGATTGACCCGCCGGGCCCGCAGCAGGTCAATCAGCTTTCGCCGGGAGATGGTAAATGCGTGGTAGAACATCACCAGCAGGAAGATAGCCGCAAAGGCCAGCACCGTCTTGCCGATAGCAGGGAGAGAGAGGGAAAAGGCAAAGTAGGTCATGGGCACCGCAAACAGCCCCGCGGTAAAGAGGGACAGGGCCTGGGAGAGCACCACACCCAGCGCCAGCCCCACCGCCAGCGCCGTCAGAGCAATGACGGCGGTCTCTGCCAGCAGCAGCCGGGCCACCTGCCAGCGCTCCATGCCAAGCATCAGGTAGGTGCCCAGCTCCCGGGACCGGCGGCGGACCAGAAAACCGGAGGCGTACAGGATGAGGAAGGCCAGTACCACCCACACAAAAACCGACAGGATGCCGATGAGCTGCTGAATAGCTCCCACAATGTTGGCCCGGGGGTGCTGGGCCAGGTAGCGAATCACACTCTGGGTCTCCAGAGCGTTGAACACATAAAACAGGCACACGCCGAAGGCCACGGTCAGGAAGTACACCCCGTAGTCCCGGAAGCTGCGCCCTACATTCTTGACAGCCAGCTTAGAGAACATCGTTCTGGTCACCTCCCAGCTCAGTCACCACACCGATGATTCGCCGGAAAAAGTCTCTGCGGTCCAGATCCCCCCGCTCCAGCTGGGCAAACACCGCCCCGTCCCGCAGAAAGAGGATGCGATGACAGTAGCTGGCGGTAAAGGCGTCGTGGGTGACCATCAGGATGGTAGCCTCACACAGTTCGTTCATCACCTCGAACCGCTCCAGCAGCAGCCGGGCGGACTTGGAGTCCAGAGCACCGGTAGGCTCGTCGGCCAGGATCAGGGCCGGCCGGGTAACAATGGCCCGGGCGGCGGCGGTGCGCTGCTGCTGGCCCCCCGACATCTGATAGGGGTATTTGTTCAGGCAGTCGGTGATCTCCAGCAGCTGGGCGGTCTCCTGCACCAGCCGCTCCACCTTCTGAGGCGGGGTCTTGCGGATGGTGAGGGCCAGGGCGATATTTTCAAAGGCGGTGAGGGTGTCCAGCAGGTTGCAGTCCTGGAACACAAAGCCCAGCCGCTCCCGGCGGAATTGGGAGAGCTGCTTCTGTTTCAGCGAGGTAATGTCTTTCCCCTCCACCCAGATGTGGCCCGCCGTAGGGGTATCAATGGTGGAAATGCAGTTGAGCAGGGTGGTCTTTCCGCTGCCTGACGGGCCCATGATGCCTACAAATTCCCCCTTTTCCACCGAAAAATCCACATGGTCCACCGCATGAGTGACCGTTCCTCTGCCATAATCCCGGCACAGTCCTTCTACCTTCAGAATCTGCTCCATCTGTATGCCTCCTTTGCTTCTGAAGATAGTGTACCAGCATCATCTTAAAAATTTCTAAACGCCCTCTTACCGTTTTATGAAAGAAAAACGGACGCCCCCCAGGGCGTCCGTTTCATCCGAAATCCGGTTCAATCCAATGTTTTTAAAACTTCCATGGTGCGCTGGACCTCCGCCCGGGTCATGGTGGCAGAGGGTTGGAACTGGCCGTTCACCGGCTCCAGCAGACCGTTGCGGAGGCAGAAATCCACCGCCGTCACCGCCCAGCCGGAGACAGAAGCCCGGTCGGACAGGGCGTTGACAGCCGAACCATCGGCGGTCAGGTCCAGGCCTTCCGCTCTGGCGTAGTTATAGAGCATGGCTGCCGCCTGCTCCCGTGTCACTTCCATCTGGGGCAGGAACATACCCTTGCCGTCTCCGCTGACGATGCGCTTTTCCGCGGCCCAAACCACCGCGTCGCTTCCCGTCACATCCGCAAAGGCCACATTGGCCCCGGGCTTGGGCTGGCCTGCCACCTCATAGAGCATCTCCACAAAACCCAACCGGGTCATGGGACTGTCCACAGCACCGGCGTATACCGCCCAGGTGCTCTTCCGCTGCGGTACAACAGCCCCGGAACGGGAAGTAAACGCGGTCAGAAGGGAGGCCATTGTTCCGCCGGTGGCAGCATACTGCATATCGGCTGCGGCGGACCACAAAATGGTGCAGGAGGGGAACTCGTCGTCATACAGATGAGACTCCTCCAAAATCACACGATAGGTGCGATCCTCCTCCACCGGCTGGCCCTGCCAGGTCAGATTGACCACCCGCTGGCCAGGCTGGCCGCCTACATAAAGCTCATAGTCCATGCCATACAGGAAATCGGCGTCCTGCCCACCGGTCACCCGACCGCTCTCATCCACCTGGTACCGCCCGGCACAGACCTCCAGCCATACCTCCAGCTGGGCGCCGGTCAGTTCCACCATCACCACCGGGCTGTCTCCGCTGGCCAGGGTAGCACAGTCCCTCAGGCTCAGGGCACGGGCTCCACTGCCGCTGCTGCTCCGCTCCGGCAGATATCCAAGGCTTCCGTTGGTAATCAGGGCCGCATCCGCCCCTGAGGTCCACAGCATAGCCCGGGCAACCAGATCAGCCGCCTGGGTCTGCCGGGTAGCACTGGCAGCGGTCTCCGTCCAGTTGCCGGACAGGGTTCCTGTGCGCTGCTCGGCGCGGGCCTGCTGGGCCTGCTGGCCGCCGGCCGTGGCTTGGGCCAGCGCCGGATCATTTTCATAGTCGCTCAGTCTCAGCAGCTGGCTCTCGCCGATCACAGGAGTACCGTTGTCAGAGAGGATCACCTCGGTACGGGTCAGGGTGGTTCCGCCGCTGCTGACCCAGGACACCATCTGGCCATCCCGATTCTCCAAAGTGCCCATATCCGCCTGGCCGTGGCCGCTTACCAGCAGGTCAATCCCTGCGGTTTGGGCGGCAAACTCCTCCAGCGTCTCCTGGTCTGCGTGGCAGCATACCACTACCAGGTCGCAATTCTGCTGCTCCAGCTGGGGCCAGATCCAGTGGTTCCACTCCCAGGCATAGCTCATGCCGGTGTTGTCCGTATGGCCGAACTGGCTGTCACTATAATAATAAGAGGGCAGAGACTGGGGCACCTCCAAAGTGCCCAGGCCCACCACTGCGATCCGGATCTCCTTGCCCTCCAGCTGGCGGGTATAGATGTGGTAGGGCTGGGCAGCGTTCTGTCCGCTCTCCCCGTCCATCCAGTCGGCGGAGATCAGTTTCACCGGCGTACCCTGGCCGTTTTCTTGGGTCAAATCCCGGAAAAAGGCGGCCCGGTGGCCCTGCCCCAGCCGGAACTCCTCCACGCTGGGGATCAGTCCATCATAACCGATGGTACGCAGAGCCAAAGCGGTGTCAGCGGCACTGCCGCTGACCAGGGTATTGGCCACCGCATCCCCGCTGTCCAGCAGCAGCGCGCTCTTCACGGTCTGACGCTCCTCCGCCATGGCGGAAGCTACCTTCAAATAGCTGTTTTCTTCCGTTTGTCCGGTCATGGGATCGGTCTCTCCTACCCGGCCCGCCATATCTCCTGTGGTGTAGATCCCCAGGGCAGGCGCCGCCTCAGCAGGTGCAGGTTCCGCAGCCCAGGCGGCCGTAGCCGGCAGAAGCAGCAGCGCCAGCAGCGCCGCACCCAGCCGGCGAAACAATATGGATTTCCGTGCCATTAAGATCGCCTCTTTTCTCCCACATGGGGCACGTTCCTCCGGCACAAGGCCGGTAATCTGGTCCAAGTATTGTCGTTTTGTTTATTATACGTCCAGGCAGAGGCGGATTCAACGCATGGCAGGTGAATGTAAACAAAAAGAAATATTGTTACAATTCCTTTTCTTGAAGCAAAAAAGAACGCCGCATATGCGGCGTTCTTTTGCGTGAAAGAAAGGGAAAACTCAGCCCATGGCGCACAGCTCGGCGGCGGTGCGGGCAGCCAGACGGGCGTTGTTGAATACCAGCTGGATGTTGGAATCCAGGCTGTCGCCGCCGGTGAGTTCCTTCACCTTGGCCAGCAGGAAGGGGGTGGTGGCCTTACCGTGGATGCCCTGCTCCTTGGCCTGCTCAATGGCCTCGTCGATGGCCTTGTTGATGACGTCGTGGTCCATGGCAAACTCCTCGGGGATGGGGTTGGTCACCAGCATACCGCCCTTCAGGCCCAGCTCCTGGGAAGCGTGGAAAGCGGCGGCGATCTCCGCGGGGGTGTCCATGCGGTAGTCCACCTCGAAGCCGCTCTTGCGGGTGTAGAATGCGGGCAGCTCCTTGGTGCCGTAGCCGATGACGGGTACGCCGTGGGTCTCCAGGTACTCCAGAGTCAGGCCCAGGTCCAGGATGGACTTGGCGCCGGCGCACACCACCATCACGGGGGTGGAAGCCAGCTCCTCAAGGTCGGCGGAGATGTCCATGGTGGTCTCGGCGCCGCGGTGGACACCGCCGATGCCGCCGGTGGCGAAGATCTTGATGCCGGCCATATGGGCAATCATCATGGTGGTGGTAACGGTAGTGGCGCCGTCGGCCTTGCGGGCCACCAGCACAGCCAGGTCACGGCGGCTGGCCTTGGTCACAGCCTGGCCCTGCTTGCCCAGGTACTCGATCTCCTCAGCGGTGAGACCGGCCTTCAGGCGGCCGCCCAGGATGGCGATGGTGGCGGGCACCGCGCCGTTGTCCCGGATGATCTGCTCCACCTTGAGAGCAGTCTCCACATTCTGGGGATAGGGCATACCGTGGGAGATGATGGTAGACTCCAGGGCCACCACGGGCTTGCCCTCGGCCACAGCCTGGGCTACTTCAGGGGCTACGTCCAGATACTTGTTCAGATTCATTGCAGTTACCTCCATATGAAATCAGTTGTCCTTCTGTTTATGCTTCCATCCGGTCTCTGAGCAGTCGGGCGCTCATAGCCGGGTTAATGGTCTCGGCGCTCTCCATGGCGATGGCTCCCGCCGCCATGGAGGCTTTGGCGGTGCCCGCCAGATCGGTACCTTCCAGGTAGGCCCAGGCGATGGCCGCCATCCCTGCGTCGCCGCAGCCGGTGGTGTTCACCATCTGACCGGGACAGCAGGGCACATGGACCCGCCCGTTGTGGTCGGCGGCCAGCACGCCCTCCCCGCCCAGGCTGATGAATACCCGCCGCAGGCCGGTGTCCAGCAGGACGTCCGCCGCCCGGTTCAGGCTGGCCTCGTCGGTGATGGTCACCCCGGAGAGCAGCTCCGCCTCCATCCGGTTGGGCTTGAGGGTGTGGAGTTTGCCCAGCACCGGCCGCAGCTTCTCCGCCTTGGCGGTAGATACCGGATCGGCAAAGATGGGCAGATGCAGGTTGTCCGCCAGCCAGGCAATGGACTGAGCCGGAATATTGGTATCCACCACCACCAGCTGGGCGTTTTGCAGCAGGCGGCTCCGCCCGGCCAGAAAGGCCGGGGTCATATGCTCATAGATCTCCATATCGCTCACTGCCAGGGCCATATCCCCCCGGTGGTCGGCGATGAAGAGATAGGTGGAGGTGGCTCCGCCAGGCACCGTCAGACACTGGCTGATGTCGATGCCCAGCTCTCCGCAGCTGGCGGCAATGCGCTGGGCGTTCATATCGTCCCCGAAAGCGGTGAGCAGCCGCACATCCATCCCCAGCAGCGCCATGTTGTGGGCAATGTTGCGGCCTACGCCTCCCAGACTGGTTCGCACCTGTCCAGGGTTGGAGTCCGCCGGTACCAGCTTGCCGA
Organism: Flavonifractor sp. An112; assembly: GCF_904377885.1. Lineage (NCBI taxonomy): Bacteria > Bacillati > Bacillota > Clostridia > Eubacteriales > Oscillospiraceae > Flavonifractor > Flavonifractor sp. An112. The sequence continues at coordinate 23,888 of NZ_CAJFGT010000028.1, forward strand.
AGGACCGGCCGCCAATGTCCAGATTCACTCCTCCCACCACTACCGCGTAAGGAGCAGTGCGGACGATGTAGCCCTTTCCGGCGATATGTCCCTGCTTCATCAGGTTGGAGATATGTACCGCCGCCGACGACCGTGTGATACCGGCCTTTTCCGCCAGCTCCTGCTGGGAGATCAGGGGGTTTTCTTCGATCCATTTCAGGATCTGCCGTTCCCGTTGGGTCATGGGGCACCTCCTAAACTTTTATCTTCTTCCTAATCATATGCTTAGATACCAGGTTTGTCAAGCCCAATTTAGCCTGCCGCGATGCGGGCGGCTACCGTGTTGAGCACCTCCTGGTGGGTCTGGTCAAAAATGTGGGTATAGATCCGACCGGTGATGGACACATCCTTGTGTCCCAGGGCTTTGCCGATGTCCACCAGAGGAATGCGGGCGCTGTTGGCCAGGCTGGCGAAGGTATGGCGCAGGCCATGGACCGTGATGGGCGGCAGGCCGTGCCGCTCCACAAAGGTACGGAAAGACCAGGTCACCATATTGGGGTGCCTGGGCTCTCCCTTGTCGTCGGTCAGTACATAACCGCTGTCCACATAGTCCGGCTGGGTGGCCGCCCGCTCTGTCTGCTCCCGCCGGATGCTGTGGAGCAGATTGGTCAGGTCCTCCAGTCCGGCGATGCCCAGGGTACGGATGGAATTGCGGGTCTTGGGTTCCTTTTCCACCACCTGGTCTCCCGCAGTGGTGCGGGTGACCCGGATGCGGATCACATAGTGCTCAAAATCCACATCGGTCCACCGCAAACCGCAGATCTCCCCCCGCCGCAGGCCCAGGTAGGCCCCCAGCTTGACCACCAGCTCCAGCCAGGAGCCCTCCACCTCCCGGAAGAGATCCCGCAGCTGTTCCGGGGTGTAGTAGAACTGCCGGGTGGGGTGCTCTCTGGGGGCCTCCACCCGCTCCACCGGATTCTCCCGCAGGATCTTCTGCCGGAAGGCCAGCTGGAGGGCTGTGTGGAGCAGGATATGGTGCTTGTGAACGCTGTTGGAGTCCAGGTGTCCCTCCCGCATTTTTTCGGCGTAATAGTTCTGGATGTGCCAGGGCTCCAGCTGCCGCAGGCGGATGCGCCCCAGAGCGGGAACAATGTGGTTTTTAATCACGGAGCGGTAGCAGTAATAGGTGGTGTAGGCCCGGTTGGGGGCGATGACCTCCTCCAGCCAGTACTCCAGCCACTCCGCCAGGGTCAGTCGGCTGGAATCACAGAGCACCCTTCCGCCCAGCCCCTTTTGGAACTGTTCCAGGGCCAGTTCCGCTTCCGCCAGATCGGTAAAGGTGCGTACTCTTCGGTCCCGGTGTCCATCGGCATTGGTGCCGTAATTGAAGCAGACGTAGTACAGCTGCTTTTGATCGTCATACGCCAGGTTCTTTTTGATCGTCTTTCTTGCCATTCCAACTCCTCCTCAGTGCACCCAATGATGGTCGAACAGTGTCGTATCTTGTATTTTGTCAGGGATCGTTTCAGCCGTCAACAGTTCTGTACTGGAGGTTTCAGTTATGTTTTTGCTCTGATTTTGGCTGCCCAGTGGATATCAGCAGCTGTTTCCAGGGGCTGAACAGCTTGGGCTGCAACGGCTTGCCGGTTTTTTATGATGACTTCCATTCCTCCATGGATGTCTTTTTGCCGATGCAACAAAATGCCCCCAACCGCCGAACGGTGGGGGTGAAAGAGAATATAAGGCGCCGGGCGGTACCGCAGCGGTAAGCCCCCTCAATCAAAACAAGGAGGAATGTGTATGGCAAACTATACGGAACATTATCAGCTGCACCAGTGGGAAGGGTCGGACCCCTTCCTGCGGACGGACTTCAACGAGGACCTCAGCAAAGTGGATGAGGCTCTTTTCCAGCTGGCTTCCCAAAAGTACGGCGAGGACAAAAAGGTCTTTGTCCTGGGCAGTTATATCGGGGACGGCGGCACGGGACTGCAGGATATCCCTCTTGCCTTTCAGCCGTCGCTGTTGTATCTGTTCAACTGTGATTCCAAAAACGACAATTACATTTATAAGTTTGCTTTGGGTACCGGGGATATCCAATGTACATTTGATGGCACTGGCAGTACTTGGGTCCGGGATGGAATCTTCTATATGACCTCCTCAGGGTTTCAAATCAACGGCAACGCTTTCGCACAGGGGCGCGGATTTAACACTGCGGGAGTCACCTACCACTATGTCGCCTTTCGCTAAAAAGAACGGCCCCGCTCAGAAGAGCGGGGCCGTTGCAATAAAGTGTCAGTTTTCTGACGAGACCGTTTCTTAGCCGCCGATGACGGTAGAAGTGGTCAGGGTGTCGCCGCCCACGGTCACAACAACGTAGTACACCAGGGTGTTGTTGGTGCCGGTGAGAGCGGTCACAGTGGAGGTACCGGCAGCGAGGGTGCCGGTGCCCTCATTCACCTGAACGGCGGTATCCTTGCCGGCAGTGATGCCGTAAGCAAACACCTTGTAGGTGAACTTGGCAGTGTCAGAGTCGTTGGTGCTCTTCACGGTCAGGTCCAGAGTGTCGGAATCCTTGGCGTTCTTGGCCAGGGACACGCTGTAGGTATCGCTGACACCGGGGCCAATGGGGCCCTCGTCGGTCACACCGTAGAAGATAGCGACGACCTCGCCGTTCTTCACGATGGCGGTCACGGCAGCGTTCTTAGCCACGTCAGCCAGAGCGCCAGTCTCGATCTTGTCCTTGGTGGTGACAGCGTACAGCTCCACCTCGGAGGACAGAGCGTAGTTGGTGCCACCGATGCCGATGATACCGTCCTTGGCCTCAGCGGTGACCTGCTTATCCTTCAGGGCATAGTTGTCGCCCTTATCGGTGGTGTAGGGCACGCAGGCATCCTTATCCAGGATCTCATTGTCCTTGTCGGCGTAAGAGATGCTGCTGTACAGCACGTCCTTACCGTCGTTGCCGGTGATCTCCTTGTTCATCTTGACAGTGGTGATCTCGCCGTTGACAACAGCCTTGTACTCCCAGTAGGTGCCGGCATCGCTGTCGTTCACCTTAACGCCAGCCTTGGAGGCCAGGACGTAGACGATGTCCTTGGAGCTGGTGGCAACACCGGAGACAAACACGATAGTGGCAACATCGCCGCTCTTGCAGAACACGGTGTAGGTGCCGTTGCTGCTGTTCATGCTGGGCACGTTGGCGTAGCCGGTGTAGGTGGCATAGGTGGCCTTGCTGCCGGTGCCGGACTGCACCACGAAGATGGTCTTGCTGTTGGCGTACTTGGTATTACCGCTACCGCTACCAAAGGTCATGGCGGACTCGCCCTTCTTGATCTCAACCTTGCCGTTGGCGCTGTCGGCCTTGCTGGTCAGGGTGTAGAGATCCTTGGAGTCCTTGGTGTACTCCACGATGTCGCCCTTCAGAGCGCTCAGAGTCCCAACCTTGCCTGCATAATCAGAGCCACTCAGCTTGTCGCCGTCCACGGTGACCTCGGTCTGAGTGCCGTCGGCCAGGACCAGCTTGGCATAGTAGTTGTCCTCGTTGCTGTAGACACCCTTGCTGGCGCCAGTGTCAACCACATAGGCGTAGTCGCTGGAAGCCTTGGAGACATCTACCTTCATGACATAGCCGTAGGTGTCCAGATACAGATCCAGAACGCTGTCCACCTTCACGCTATCCTTGTCAAAGGTCACTTTGCCGTTGAACTTGTAGGTGGTGCCGTCAGCCACAAAGCTGGTCTCGCCGTTGACGCGGGTAACCTCAACGCCCTCCACCTTCTCGGCCAGAGCCATGCTCTGAATGGCGTTGTCAGCCTTGGTGTAGAGGACCACGTCGTCCTTAGCGAAGTTCTCGGTCTCGTACTTCATGCCGTCCACGGTGACATAGGCCTTCTCGTCGCCCTTGGCGGCGGTAACCTTGGAGACCTCACCCACATAGGTGTTGATCACAACCAGGGTCACGTTGTTCTTGTCGTCAGCGTAAGCATTGACAACAATGCCCTTGCCGCCGATCTTGTCGGTGGTGTTACCCTTCTGGATGGTGAAGGTGCCCTCGGTCTTGCCGTCCTTAATCACGTCGGCCTTCACGGTGGCGTCCAGGCCCAGGTCGGAGTACAGCTCCTTGGACTGCACTTCCTCGCTGTAGGTGGCATCGGCAGCCTGAGCATAGGTACCCACAACCTTGTTCTTGTAGGTCCACTTGCTGGCGGGAGCGCCAAAGTCGTCGTTGGAGTTCTCGTTCAGCTTCAGATCGGTGAAGTACTTCTCGCAGAACTGCTGATACTCGTCGTTGCCGGAAGTCTTGTAGCCAGACTTGCTGGAAGCAGCGATCTTCTCAGCGCTGGCGTTCTGGTTGATGGTGATGTCACCCACAGTAACGCTGCCCTTGCCATCGTACTTCACCATGTCGGCCTTCAGGGTCTCGAAAGCCATCTGAGCAGCGTCCTGACGGGACAGCTCGTTGGCCAGGACCAGACCGGAGGGAACGATACCGGCGGCAATGGCGTCAGAGGAGACGTTGATCATCCAGTCGCTGCCCACGTACTTCTCGATGGAAGCATCGTAGCCCAGGGCAACCAGCAGCATCTTGGCAAAAGCAGCGCCAGTCAGCTTGCCCTCGGGGAAGAAGTGGCCCTGACCGTCGCCAGCCAGGATGCCCAGGTTCACGCAGTAGCTGATGTAGGGAGCGGACCAACGGTTGGCCGCCACGTCGCTGAACACGGCGGAGTTGGTGGTCAGCTTCTCAGCAGACTCGGTGCCCAGCAGCAGGTAGCAGATGATCTTGGCAGCCTGCTCACGGGTCAGGATGGAGTTGGGCTGGAAGTCGCCCTTATCGCCGCCCTCGAGAATACCGAGCGCGACCATAACGTCGACAGCCTCAACGTTCTTGATCTCACCAGCATCGGTGAAATCCTTGCTCGCAGCGCCGGCGCCCACGACCATCATGCCCATCAGCATAACAGCGGCCAGAGCCAGGCTGAGAGTCCTCTTGAGGTTTCTCATTTGGAATTCCT
>NZ_CAJFGT010000029.1:0-28671 GCF_904377885.1 Flavonifractor sp. An112
AAGCCCAAGGTATTTATCGACGGCCAGGAGGGTACCACCGGTCTCCAGATCCATCAGCGGCTGGCAGACCGGGATGACATCGAACTGCTGGTGATCGACACTGACAAGCGGAAAGACTTGACAGAAAGAAAGCGCCTGATCAATGCGGCAGACCTGGTTTTCCTCTGCCTGCCTGATGCTGCGGCGGTGGAATCGGTGGGTCTCATTGAGAACTCCCGCACCCGGGTTATCGATGCATCCACCGCTCACCGCACAGCTCCCGGCTGGGTATATGGATTCCCGGAATTGTACAAAAATCCCCGGGAAATCATCGGAAATGCCCGATTCGTGGCCAATCCGGGTTGCCATGCCACCGGCTTCCTGGCTTCGGCAGCTCCACTGGTCTCCATGCGTATCCTGCCCAAGGACTACCCTATGACCTGCTTTTCCCTCACCGGATACTCCGGCGGCGGCAAGAAGATGATCGCCCAGTATGAGGAGGGGGAGAAAGGGGAAGGACTTTACAGTCCAAGAGTGTATGGAACCACCCTTCGGCACAAGCATCTGCCCGAAATGCAGAAGATCTCCGGCCTGGATACCCCGCCGGTGTTTACCCCTGTAGTGGACGATTACTACAAGGGCATGGCCACTACCATCTTCCTCCACAACCGCTACCTGGTGGGCCAGCCCACCGCCAAGGAGCTGAGCCTGATCCTGATGGCCTACTATGCCGGCCAGCCCCTGGTGACGGTGGCCCCCTATTCTGAGGAGCCGGCCTATCTGGCGGCCAATACCCTGGCGGGCACCGACAAGCTGGAGCTCACCGTCAGCGGCCACGAGGGACAGTCCATCGTTACAGCACGGTTCGACAACCTGGGCAAGGGCGCTTCAGGCGCGGCAGTGCAGAACATGAACCTGATGTTGGGCTTCGATATGACAGCCGGCCTGGCGCTGTGAGAAACGCAACGGCGGGGGCAAGCCCTCGCCCTCCTGTAGGGGCCGATGCCCACATCGGCCCGCGATTCCAATTTGAGGAGTGAACGATATGAAACAGATCCCCGGCGGCGTGACCGCCCCCAAGGGTTTTACCGCGTCCGGTGTCCACTGCGGCGTGAAGAAGGGCAAGGGGGACGGCAATCAGCCCCCCATGAGCAAGATGCCTGAGGTGCTGGAGGGCAAGAAGGACCTGGCCCTCATCGTGTCTGAGCAGCCCTGTGTGGCAGCTGCTGTGTACACCATGAACCGGGTGAAGGCCGCTCCCCTCTATGTCACCATGGACCACCTGGAGAACGGCGAGGCCCAGGCCATCGTGGCAAACTCGGGCAACGCCAACGCCTGCGCTCCCAACAGCCACGAGCACGCCGAAACCATGTGCCAGCTGGCCGCCCAGGCCACCGGCCTGAAGGCCTCCGACTTTGTGGTGGCTTCCACCGGCGTCATCGGTCAGGAGTTGAACATCGATGCCATTGCCAAGGGAATGCCCGCTGCCGCCGCTGCCCTGTCCAAGGACGGCTCCGACGCCGCGGCCAACGCCATTATGACCACCGATACCGTGAAGAAGGAGCTGTATGTCACCTGCTCCGTGGGCGGCAAGACCGTGACCATCGGTGCCATTGCCAAGGGCTCCGGCATGATCCACCCCAACATGGGCACCATGCTGTGCTTTGTTACCACCGACTGCGCCATCACCCATGAGATGCTCACCGACGCCCTTCACGAAATCGTCCCCCGTACTTTCAACCGGGTGACGGTGGACGGGGACACCTCCACCAACGATATGTGCGTGGTGCTGGCCAACGGCATGGCGGGCAACGAGCTGGTGGAGTGGAAGGACGACAACTATACCGTCTTTTACAAGACCCTCTACTATGTGTTTGAGCAGCTGGCCCGCAACATCGCCGCCGACGGCGAGGGCGCCAGCAAGCTGATCACCTGCACCGTGGCCAATGCCCGCAGCGAGGAGAGCGCTGAGCGTCTGGCCAAGGCGGTGGTGGGCTCCTCCCTGGTGAAGGCCGCCATGTTTGGCTCCGACGCCAACTGGGGCCGTGTACTGTGCGCCATGGGCTACTCCAAGGCCCCCTTCCGCCCCGAGTTTGTGGACGTGAAGTTCTCCTCTGCCGTGGGGGAGATCCTGGTGTGTGAGAAGGGCGCCGGGGTGGACTTCGACGAGGAGAACGCCAAGAGCATCCTGTCCCAGGATGAGGTGGTCATCCATGTGGACCTCCACGAAGGCGAGCATGAGGCCACCTGCTGGGGCTGTGATCTGACCTACGACTACGTTAAGATCAACGGCGACTATCGCACCTGATCAAAGGCAATATGGAGGCGATTCCCATGTCATTCAGCGAGGTGGACCGGGCCAAGGTACTGGCCGAGGCCCTGCCCTACATTCAGAAATACTACGGCAAGACCGTGGTGGTGAAATACGGCGGCAACGCCATGATTTCCGACGAGCTGCGCCAGGCCGTCATTTCCGACATCATCCTGCTCCACCTGGTGGGCATACGGGTGGTGGTAGTCCACGGCGGCGGTCCGGAGATCACCGAGATGCTGAACAAGATCGGCAAAGAGTCCAAGTTTGTGGACGGCCTGCGCTACACCGATGAGGAGACAATGGAAGTGGTCCAGCAGGTGCTGTGCGGCAAGGTGAACAAGAACCTGGTTGCCACCCTGAACCGGATGGGCGGCAAGGCTGTGGGCCTGTGCGGCATGGACGCCGGGATGTTCCAGGCCAAAAAGCTGGACGAGAAATACGGCCTAGTGGGTGAGATCACCGCCGTGGAGCCCCAGATGGCGGTGGACGCCCTGAAGGACGGCTATATCCCGGTGGTGTCCACCGTGGCTCAGGGCATTGACGGCGAGAACTCCTATAACATCAACGCCGACACCGCCGCCGCTAAGCTGGCCACCGCCCTGAAGGCGGAGAAGCTGATCCTGCTCACCGATGTGCGGGGCCTGATGATGGACCCGAAGAACGAGAATACGCTGCTGCCGGTGGTGCGGCTGTCCCAAGTGCCCGGCCTGGTGCAGGACGGCGTCATTAAAGGCGGAATGATCCCCAAGGTGGAGTGCTGCGTGGAGGCGGTGCGCTCCGGCGTGGAGAACGCCATCATTTTGGATGGCCGCATCCCCCACTCCATCCTCATTGAGCTGCTGTCCGATGAGGGCATCGGCACTATGCTGATGTGAGGTGATATGATGGACCATAAAGAATTGGTGGAACTGGACCACCAGTATATGATGCAGACCTACGGCCGATTTGACGTGGATATTGACCACGGCCAGGGGGCTACCCTGTACGACCTGGCGGGGAAGGAGTACATCGACTTCTCCTCCGGTATCGGCGTCAACTCCATTGGTTACGCCAATCCCAAGTGGGTGGAGGCCATCACCAACCAGGCCATGAAGCTGGGTCATATCTCCAACCTGTTTTACTCCCAGCCCTACGCCAAGCTGGCCCAGCAGCTGTGTGAGCGCTCCGGCATGGCGGCCGCCTTCTTCGGCAACTCGGGCGCCGAGGCCAACGAGGGCATGATCAAGCTGGCCCGGAAATATTCTTTTGACAAGTACGGCAAGGGACGGGGCACCATCATCACCCTGAAGAACTCCTTCCACGGCCGTACCATTACCACCCTGACCGCCACCGGCCAGGATGTATTCCACCAGTATTTCTTCCCCTTCAACGACGGCTTCCGGTATGCCCTGGCGGGTGATATGGATTCCCTCCAGGAGGTGGCAGGCCACGACGTGTGCGCCGTTATGCTGGAACTGGTGCAGGGCGAAGGCGGCGTGCTTCCCATGGACCCGGAGTATGTTCACGACCTGGCGGTGCTGTGTGCCGAGCGGGACTGGCTGCTGCTGGTGGATGAGGTGCAGACCGGCGTGGGCCGCACCGGCACCCTGTTTGCCTTCCAGCAGTACGGCATCATCCCTGATGCGGTGTCCTTCGCAAAGGGCATCGCCGGCGGCCTGCCCATGGGCGGTTTCCTGGCCAACGAGCGCTGCCGGGATGTGCTGGGCCCCGGTACCCACGCCTCCACCTTCGGCGGCAACCCCATCTGCGCCGCCGCAGCTCAGGTGGTGCTGGACACCCTGGACGAGGACGCTCTGGCCCAGGTGAAGGAGAAGGGCCACTATATCCGCACCCGCATCGAGCATATGGGCCTGTCCAGCCTGGGAGAGACCCGTGGCCTGGGCATGATGATTGGCGTGGAGGTGAAGGGGGAGGAGAGCAACAAGGTGCTGGCCGCCCGGCTGATCCGGAACGGCCTGCTGGTGCTCACCGCCGGCTCCGCACTGCGTCTGCTGCCCCCGCTGACCATCTCCATGGCGGAGATCGATAAGGGCCTTGCCATTATGAAGGAGACCCTGCTGTAAGAGAAACCAAAACAATGAGGTGAATACAATGAAAAAAGACCTGCTCAAGCTGCTGGACCTGACCAAGGCCGATATCGTGAAGATTCTGGATACTGCCGACCAGATGAAATACAACCAGAAGCATGGCCTGACCCACCACTATCTGGAGGGCAAGACCCTGGCCATGATCTTTGAGAAGAACTCCACCCGTACCCGTGTGTCCTTTGAGACCGGTATGTTCCAGCTGGGCGGCCACGCCCTCTTCCTCTCCGGCAAGGAGAGCCAGATTGGCCGGGGCGAGCCCATCGAGGACACCGCCCGGGTGCTCAGCCGCTACTGCGACGGCATCATGATCCGCACCTTCGGCCAGGCCGAGGTGGAGACTCTGGCCAAGTATTCCTCTATCCCCGTGATCAACGGCCTCACCGACTTCGCCCACCCCTGTCAGGTACTGGCCGACCTGATGACCATCCGTGAGCACAAGTCCCGGCTGGAAGGCCTGAAGCTGTGCTACATCGGCGACGGCAACAACATGGCCAACTCCCTCATTGTGGGCGGCCTGAAGGTAGGCATGGAGGTGTCCGTGGCCTGCCCCGAGGGCTATGATCCCGATCCCCAGGTGCTGGAATTTGCCCAGAACTGCGGCGGCAAGTTCACCCTGTGCCGGAACCCCAAGGAGGCGGCTGCCGGAGCCGACGCCCTGTTCACCGACGTGTGGGCATCCATGGGCCAGGAGGGCGAGGCCCAGAAGCGCCGGGCTGTCTTTGAGGGCATCTACCAGATCAATGACGAGCTGATGGCAGTGGCCAACCCCGGCTGCATGGTGCAGCACTGCCTGCCTGCCCACCGGGGCGAGGAGATCACCGCTGAGGTCTTTGAGGCCCACGCCGGTGAGATCTTTGACGAGGCGGAGAACCGTCTCCACGCCCAGAAGGCGGTCATGTACCTGCTGATGAAGGGCGACAACTGAAGTGTCTGAACAGACCGGCCCCGATGGTACGGGACCGGTCTGCCTTTTCTTACGCACCAGTATGTTTTCCTTGACGGAGGAACGGTTCGGTGTTATAGTATTCTGGTAGTCTAAATGTACGGCCTGAACTCACATTTTTGTAGTCATCGTCGCTTCTTCAGACGATGTCCGAAAATGTGAGTTTTCTTGTCATTTAGCGCGAAATTTTTTGCAGGAGGTACCATTATTATGTATCACGGTACTGTCAAGTGGTTCAACGAGACCAAGGGCTTCGGCTTCATCTCCAATGACGAGGGCGGCGACGACGTGTTCGTGCACTTCTCCGCCATCGTGTGCGACGGCTTCAAGACCCTTCAGGAGGGTCAGAAGGTGACCTACGACGTGGAGCCCGATCCCAAGAACGCTGACAAGCTGCGCGCTGTCAACGTGGTGGCCGCTTGATCGTAAGGATATAAAGCCACACAGAGCAGACCGACAAAACCTGTCGGTCTGCTTTTGTTCATTTCCGTTGACAAGCCGGGGAAAGAATGGTACATTTTATAAGATGAAACAGCGGAAATGAACTGAAACGCCGGTTTGCCAAGGATGGCTGAGCCGGCGCGTTTTCGTTGCTAAGCGGAAGGATGAAGGAGTGAAGGTCCATGAAAACGGATATCGAGATCGCTCAGGCCTGTGAAATGAAGCACATCCGGGACATCGCCGCCCTGGCCGGGGTGGACGAGGAGTACCTGGAGTACTACGGCAAGTACAAGGCCAAGATCGACCTGAAGCTGCTGGCTGATCGGGAAGGCAGGCCCGACGGCAAGCTGGTGCTGGTCACCGCTATCAACCCTACCCCCGCGGGCGAGGGCAAAACCACCACCACCGTGGGTCTGGCCGACGGGATGCGCCGGCTGGGCAAAAACACCGTGGTGGCCCTGCGGGAGCCCTCCCTGGGTCCTGTGTTCGGCGTCAAGGGCGGCGCTGCCGGCGGCGGCTACGCCCAGGTGGTGCCCATGGAGGATATCAACCTCCACTTTACCGGCGATTTCCACGCCATCGGCGCGGCCAACAACCTGCTGGCCGCTATGCTGGACAACCACATCCAGCAGGGCAATGAGCTGGACATCGACGTCAAGCGCATCACCTGGAAGCGCTGCGTGGATATGAACGACCGCCAGCTGCGCAACATCGTGTGCGGCCTGGGCGGCCGGATGCAGGGTGTGCCCCGTGAGGACGGCTTCGATATCACCGTGGCCTCCGAGATCATGGCAGTGCTCTGTCTGGCCACCGGGCTGGGCGACCTGAAGGCCCGGCTGGGCCGCATGGTGGTGGGCTATTCCCGCGCCGGCGCTCCCATCACTGCCCACGACCTGAAGGCCGAGGGCGCTATGGCCGCCCTGCTGAAGGACGCCATCAAGCCCAACCTGGTCCAGACTCTGGAGGGGACTCCCGCCTTCATCCACGGCGGTCCCTTTGCCAACATCGCCCACGGCTGCAACTCCGTCATGGCCACCCGGGTGGCCCTCAAGATGGGAGATTACGCCATCACCGAGGCCGGCTTCGGCGCCGACCTGGGTGCGGAGAAGTTCCTGGACATCAAGTGCCGTCTGGCCGGGCTGAAGCCCTCCGCTGTGGTGGTGGTGGCCACTGTCCGGGCCCTGAAGCATCACGGCGGCGTGGCCAAGGCCGATCTGAACAACGAAAACCTGGAGGCGCTGGAGAAGGGCCTGCCCAACCTGCTGCGCCATGTGGAGAACATTACCACCGTGTACGGTCTGCCCTGCGTGGTGGCCATCAACCGGTTCCCCACCGATACCGAGGCTGAGCTGAAGCTGGTGGAGGACAAGTGCAAGGCCCTGGGCGTCAACGTGGCCCTCAGTGAGGTGTGGGCCAAGGGCGGCGAGGGCGGCATCGCTCTGGCCCAGGAGGTCATCCGCCTGTGCGAAGAGCCCAACCACTTCTCCTTCGCCTATGAGCTGGATCAGCCCATTGAGGCCAAGCTGGCCGATATCGTGAAGAAGGTGTACCACGGCGACGGTGTGGTGCTCACCCCCGCCGCCAAGAAGCAGGCAGCGGAGCTTACCGCTCTGGGCTTTGGAGGCCTGCCCATCTGCATGGCCAAGACCCAGTATTCCTTCTCTGACGACCAGAATCTGCTGGGTGCTCCCGAAGGCTTTACCGTTATGGTGCGCAACATCAAGGTGTCTGCCGGCGCCGGCTTCCTGGTGGCCCTCACCGGCGACATCATGACCATGCCTGGTCTGCCCAAGGTCCCCGCCGCCGAGAAGGTGGACGTGGATGAGAACGGCAAGATCTCCGGCTTGTTCTAAAAGAAAACGCGGGCGGGTGGTAACACCCGCCCGCTGTAATGAGGAGTTGATTGCGATGAATACCGCCAACCAGACCTGCGGCGATTTTCTGGACGCCCTTGCCTCCAAAGCGCCTGTTCCTGGCGGCGGCGGCGCCTCCGCCCTGGTAGGCGCTCTGGGAGCGGCCCTGTGTACCATGGTGGGCAACTACACCGTAGGCAAGAAGAAGTATGCCGAGGTGGAGGAGGACGTGAAGGCCCTGATGGCCAAAGCAGAGGACCTGCGGGCTCGCCTGCTGGCTCTGGTGGACGCTGACGCTGCGGCCTTCGAGCCCCTGTCCAAAGCCTACGCCATTCCCAAGGATGCCCCCGACCGGGAGCAGGTGATGGAAGAATGCCTCCGGAATGCCGCTGCCACACCCATGGAGATCCTGCGCCTGAGCTGTGAGGCCATTGACCTTCACAGTGAGATGCTGGAGAAGGGGAGCGTGATGATGCTCTCCGATGTAGGCACCGGGGTGGTTTTCTGCTGGAGTGCCCTGTACGGCGCTGCCCTCAACGTGAAGGTCAACACCAAGAGTATGGCTGACCGGGCCTATGCTCAGGCTATGAATGAAGAAGTGGACAGTCTGGTGGAGCGGTATTGGAAGATCGCAGAGCGCGTTTATGAAGCAGTTCTGGGGAGGTTTGCCTGATGGCGGAACATTGGAAGGGGGCCCCTGTGGCCCAGGCTCTGACAGAGCGGCTGATCGTCAAGGCCAACCAGCTGAAGGTCCAGGGCATCGTTCCCACCCTGGCCATCGTGCGGGTAGGGGAGCGCCCTGAGGACCTGTCCTACGAGCGAGGAGCCCTGAAGCGGTGCGAAAAAGTGGGCATCCGTGTCAGGCAGTTTACCTTGCCAGAGGAATCCAGCCACGGGGACCTGATGGCGCTCATTGAGCAGATCAACGCGGACCGGGAGATCCACGGCTGCCTGCTGTTCCGTCCCTTGCCGCCGCAGATCGATGAGGCGGCCATCTGTGCTGCCCTGGACCCGGCCAAGGACGTGGACGGTATTACCGCCGGTTCGCTGGCGTCGGTGTTCACCGGCGGCGGTGCGGGCTATCCACCCTGTACCGCTCAGGCCTGCATGGAGATTTTAAACTACTATGGCTGTGACCTCACCGGTAAGCGGGCGGTGGTGGTGGGCCGGAGCCTGGTGGTGGGCAAGCCTCTGTCTATGCTGCTGCTGGGGAAAAACGCCACCGTCACCCTCTGCCATACCCGTACCGCCGATCTGGCCGTCGAGTGCCGTCGGGCGGAGGTGCTCATCGCCGCCGCCGGACGGGCCAATATGATAGGCCGGGATCATCTGGCCCCCGGCCAGTTGGTGCTGGACGTGGGCATCAATGTGGATGAGAACGGCAATCTGGTGGGTGATGTGGATTTTGCTGCCGCCGACGAGATCGTAGGCGCAGTGACGCCGGTGCCCGGCGGAGTGGGGGCCGTGACCACCTCGGTGCTGGCGGCCCATGTGCTCCAGGCTGCGGAACAAGCCAGATAACAGAAACAGGCGCTGCCAGCGGCAGCGCCTGTTTTTCATTATAGTCCGCCCATTAAGAAACTGGCGGCGTGTTCCATGGCCTCGTTGGCCTTCTTCATAGGGAAGGTCTGAAAGACGTGCCACATCTTGTCCCACACTTCCAGCTTGCAGGGCACGGAGGCCTTGAGCATCCGGTTGCGCAGGCGCACCGAGTCGGAAAGCAGCAGTTCGTTGGTGCCAGCCTGGATCAGGGTAGGGGGAAATCCGGTAAGATCGGCAAACAGAGGGGACAGACAGGGGTCGGTCAAGTCCTCTCCCCGGGCATAGGCGTCCCGGGTGGCGTAGATATAGTTGAGGGTGAGCACGGGGTCGATGTCAGCCCGCTCCTGATAGGACTTGCCGCTGGCCGTCATATCGGTCCAGGGAGAGAAGAGGAGCAGTGCCCGGGGAAGCAAACGGCCCGCCTCTTTCAGCTTGTGGGTAAGCACCAGTGCCAGGTTGCCCCCTGCAGAATCGCCCGCCACAATGATGTCCCGGGCGCCGTAGCCCAGATACATCAGGTGGTCCCAGGCCTGGAGTGCGTCCTCCACAGCGGCGGGGTAGGGGTGTTCAGGGGCCAGGCGGTACTCAAAGCTCATCACTTGCAATCCTGTGACCAGGGACAGCTTGGACCCCAGAATGCGGGAGTAGCCCAGGGTGCCGCTGGTATAGCCGCCGCCGTGGCAATAGAGAATGGCCTTCCTGCGGTCATAGCTCCGGTGAGGCCTGATCCAGGCACAGTTCATCTCGCCCAGGGAAAAGGGTTCCCAGCTCATACCGCCCATAGGAGCCACCAGTCGGCCCAGCAGCTCCTGGCTTTTCCGCTGGCGGGCCAGATCTTCCACGTTCATGACCTCGGGGGTGGCGGCGCTGTGGATCGCCTTCAGTGCGCGCATGAAAGGGGCCAGACGCTGCTTTTCTGCCCGCTGTCCGGCCAGCTCCTGACGCTTGCTGTGGTGGCTCATAATGCCGTCTCTCCTTATTTCATGGTAATTCGGTAAACTGAATTATACCACAGGGGAGAATGAAAGAAAAGAGGCGGGCGGGGCCTCTTTTTTGTGGAGAGATTCACTTTCCCTTGTGAGCGACAGAGGAATGTGGTATCCTTTTTTCAGGAAAGGGGGGTGAGCCATGGCGGCAGCTCAGTCTGAACGCGGAGAAAAGAAGCACAAAGAGTGGTACCGGCTGGACAATGCGGCGGTGGTCTACTCCGCCATCCAAAAGGAACGGTATTCCGCTGTTTATCGCTTTTCTGCCGTGATGGACCAGCCGGTGGACCCGGAGGCCCTCCAGCGGGCGGTGGACAAGACCATGCCCCGCTTCCCCGGCTTTCGGGTGCGTATCAAGCCGGGGATCTTCTGGTATTATTCTGAGTTCAACGACGCCCCCGGCCCCTTTGTGCAGAAGGATATCTCCAATCCCTGCCAGCCCGTGCGCTTTGACCAGGGGGATGGCTGGCTGGTGCGTTTTTTCTACTATGAGCGGCGGATCTCCCTGGAGGTGTTCCACGCCATCAGCGACGGCGGGGGCGCCATGACCCTGCTGCGTACGCTGCTGGCGGTCTATCTCCGGGAGCTGGGCTACCAGATTCCCAATACCTGCGGGGTGCTGGATGTGGATCAGCCCCCCAGGCCGGAGGAATTGGAGGACGCCTACGCCCGGTACGCTACCGTAAAGGCCAGAAGCTTTACCACGCTGAAAAAGGCCTATGCCAATGCCGGTACGCCGGAGCCCTTCTATACCCTCAACGTGACCATGGGCTTCTGCTCGGTGCGGCAGCTGAAGGAGAAGGCCAAGGAGCACGGGGCATCCATCACGGAATATCTGACGGCGGTGCTGCTGAAGGTGTTGGTGGACAAGCAGCACCGGGAGGGCCCCAAGAAGGAACTGCCGGTGTCCCTGGCCATTCCCATCAACCTGCGGCCCTGGTTTCCCACGGAGAGCCTGCGGAACTTTATCCTCACCGTCCGGCCCTGCATCGATCCCAGCCTGGGGGAGCATACCTTTGAGGAGATTGTCAGCCAGGTCCATCACTATCTGCGGCTGAACATCAACCGGCAGCAGATGCAGGCGGAGCTGGCGGGCAACGTGAAATTTGCCCGGAACAAATTTGTTCAGATTATGCCCATTGCCCTGAAAAAGCCGGGTATTGCCTTTGGCTACTGGATGGCGGGGGTGCGGCCCTATTCCGGTACCTATACCAATCCCGGCCCCTTCCAGGTGCCGGAGGAGATGCGGCCCCACATCCGCCGGATGGAGGTCATCCTGGGCCAGGCCACCATGCCCCGGGTCCACTGTGCCTCCATCAGCTACGGCGATATCATGGAGATCACCTTTGCCGGGACCCAGAGGGAGACGGATACGGAGCGGGAATTTTTCCGCTTTTTGGTGCGGGACGGCGTCCATGTCAAAGTGGAGAGCAACCGTACCCAATAAGGAGGAAGCACCATGTCCTATTGTGTTCATTGTGGAGTGGAACTGGACGCCACTGCCACGTTCTGCCCGCTGTGCCAGACAAAGGTGATAGACCCGGGTCGTCCGCCCGACACCACATCTCCCAAGCCCTTTCCCACTGAGCGGGGAGAGGTGCCGCCCATCCCCAAGGGGGCGGTGGCAGCGGCCATTACCGCTATGTTGGCCTGCGTGGCGGTGGGATGCGGTCTGCTCAACCTGTTTCTGAAACCGGGGCGGGCCTGGTCTCTCTATGTGATTGGGGCCACCATCATGCTGTGGCTGTGGATTGTGCTGCCCCTCATCTTCAGACGACTGCCTCTGCTGGTCCGCAGCGTCATCAATGTGGCGGCGGTGGCCCTGTATGTCTACCTGATGTCGGTGGACCTGAATGGCCGGGACTGGTATCTGGGGCTGGCGGTGCCCATTATCCTGTGGGGAGGCGCAGTATGGCTGCTGCTCTCCCTGATGCTGCGGGTGTACCACCGCTCGGTCATCAGTACTGTCGCCATTCTCATCGGCAGCCTGGGGGTATTTCTCCTGGGTGTGGAATTTTTCATCGACCGCTGGCTTACTGGCCGGTGGGACCCCTCCTGGTCGTTGGTAGTACTTACTATATGTGTGTGTACTGTGATCCCCCTGGTGATTATCCGGCGTATTCCCGCTGTCCGGGAAGAGGTACGCCGCCGGTTCCATACCTGAATTCAAATAGCAAGAAAGGCCGCCCGGCAGGGCGGCCTTTCTTGCGTAAAAATCAGGCTATTCAGAGGGACTCCCGGTGGAAAAGACGGTGGAAAAATCCCCCTCGCTTCTCCTGGGGAGCCGGGGCATTGGCAACGGCCCGGGCCTCCCGCACAGCTTGCTCCATCAGCGCCGCCTGGGCGTTGACAGCGGGGGCACCCTCCTGGCGGGGTACCGGCGTGTAGCTGCCGTCGGGCTCCATGTTGCGGGCCTTCACGTTGTCGGAGCAGAACAGCTCCACATACTGCCGGATCTGACGGCGTACGTCCGGGTCCACCACCGGGCAGGCGATCTCCACCCGGCGCTCGGTGTTGCGGGTCATCAGGTCGGCGGAGCCGATGTAGAGGCGGGTACCCTCTCCCACACCAAAGGCGTAGATCCGGGGGTGCTCCAGATAGCGGCCCACGATGGAAAAGACCCGGATGCGGTCGGTAAGGCCGGGCACGCCGGGCCGCAGGCAGCAGATGCCCCGTACATTAAGGGTTACGGGTACACCGGCCTGACTGGCCTCGGCCAGTTTGTCGATGAGCTCCCGGTCGGTGACCGAGTTGACCTTGAAGAAAATACGGGCGGGCTGGCCCTGGCGAGCCTTCTCGATTTCCCGGTCCATCAGGGCCAGAATACGGTTTTTCAAACTGTGGGGGGCCACCAGCAGCTGGTGATACTCGCCGTGGAGGTTAGAAGTGGACATATTCTGGAAGAAGGCAGCGCCGTCACCGCCGATGGCGGGGCTGGCGGTCATAAGGCAGAAGTCGGTATAAAGCTTGGCCGTCTTTTCGTTGTAGTTGCCGGTGCCGATCTGGGTGATGTACTGGATGCGGCCCTTGTCCCGGCGGGTGATAAGGCAGATCTTGGAGTGGACCTTGTAGTGCTCAAAGCCGTAGAGGATGGTACAGCCCGCCTCCTCCAGCCGCTGAGCCCAGGCAATGTTGTTCTGCTCGTCGAACCGGGCCCGCAGCTCCATGAGCACGGTCACGTCCTTGCCGTTTTCCGCCGCCGCCGCCAGATATTCCACCAGCTTGGCGGTGGAGGCCAGCCGATAGATGGTGATCTTGATGGACAGCACCGCCGGATCGTTGGCGGCCTCCCGTACCAGCTGGAGGAAGGGCTCCATGGAGTGGAAGGGGTAGAAGAGCAGCATATCCCGCCGTAAAATCTGGGGGATCAGCTTTTCGCCCTTGACCAGACCGGCGGGCCACTGGGGGGTATAGGGAGGATAACACAGGGCGGCGGCGCTCTCCTCGGGCAGCTTGCCTTCCAGGGAGTAGACATAGCCCATAATGAGGGGGCTTTTGGACCGGAACACCTGCTCGGCGGTCAGATTGAGCCGCTGGCAGAGGAACTGCTGCAGTTCAGCGGAGGCATCTCCCTGGATCTCAAGCCGTACGGGAGCCAGTCGGGCCCGCTTCTTCAGTACCTTCTGCATATGGGCCCGAAAGTCCTCGCCTACATCGTAGTCCTCGTCCTCGGGGCTGATGTCGGCGTTGCGGGTGACAGAGATAACGCACTTCTCCTCCACCTGATAGGTCTCAAAGAGCTGATCGGCAAAGTGAAGGACCACCTGCTCGGTGAGCAGGTAACGCAGGCCCTGTTCCTCCAGCTGGAAGTAAGGAGGAAGGGCCTTGGGAATGGGTACCAGGCCAAAGCAGCGGGTGTTGCCCAGCCGCAGGGTGAGGGCGATGGTCAGGCTGTTGGAGGGCAGGTGAGGGAAGGGGTGGTGGCTGTCCACCACCATGGGGGACAGGATGGGCTGCACATAGTCCCGGAACCACCGCTCCACCTGCTTGCGCTCCTTGCCATCCAGCTCCCCGGGGGTCAGGTTGCAGATGTTGCAGGTCCGCAGCCGCTTCTCCAGCTGGGAGACGATCTTGTCCTTCTGCTTGTACAGGCCGGGCACCGCCTTGAAGATAGCCTGAAGCTGTTCAGTGGGGGTGAGGCCGCTCTTGCTGTCCACATGGGTCTGCTTGGACAGGGTCATGTCGTAGATGGACCCAACCCGGATCATGAAGAACTCGTCCAGGTTGCTGGTGAAAATAGCGGCAAATTTCAGCCGTTCGAAGAGAGGGACGCTCTCGTCCTTGGCTTCCTCCAGCACCCGCTCGTTGAAACGCAGCCAGGACAGTTCCCGCTCCTGGGTATAGCGTGTGTCGATCTCTTTATGCATCATGGCTTGTTCCCTCCATCACGCGGCGGAGCAGATAGCCCTCCCGGACGCCGCAGGCGCTGACCGATACGGTGGATACCTCATAGGCGTCCAGAATGGCGGTGAGGATGGCCAAACCGGGCAGAATGGTGTGGACCCGGTCGGGCACCGAGCGCAGGATCTGCCGCAGGGTATCCTGATCGCCCTTTTTCAGCCCCTTGTACAGGGCGTGGATCTCCCCGGCGGGGATGATCCGGTTGTCCGGATCGGCGCCGGACAGGTCGTTGCACAGCTTGGCGGCGGCCCGGAAGGTGCCGCCCACGCCGGTCAGGTGACTGCACCGCAGACCGGCGGTTTTGGCCTTTTCCAGCTCCTCCCTCACGTCAGAGCGGATGGCCTTCCGCTCCTCCTTGGTGGGGAAAAGGCCGGAGACGTGTTTGGTGAAGAGGGACAGGGAGCCCATAGGCAGGGAGCAGCCTGAGGTGATGGCCCCGTCCTGGTAGGCCACCAGCTCGGTGGAGCCGCCGCCCACGTCGGCCAGCATCCCGGAGCCCGGCGCCCCGCCGCCCACGGTGGCCCCCAGGAAGGAGAAGGCGGCCTCATCGGCCCCTGACAGCACCTCAACCTTGATCCCGGTCACCGCCTCAATGGTCTCCAGGGCCTCCTCAGTATTGACGATATTGCGCAGGGAGGCAGTGCCGAATACATAGAGGTTGGCAATGTCAAAATTGCGTAGCAGGGCCTTGAAGCCCGCCAGCACCCGACAGGCCACCAGAATGCCGCTGTCGGAGAGCAGGCCGTTTTTGATGTAGCCGGCCAGGCCGGCCATCTCCTTTTTATTCATGAGGAGCTTGAACTTCTGCCCCTCCCAATGATAGATGGATAGGCGGATAGTGTTGGAACCCACATCCACGATCCCGCATTTCATGTGATGATACACCTCTCTTTAGAAGTCTAGTTTACGCGATTTCCGTAGCATTATCAATGGGATTTACAGAAGATTTACAAGCCTCATCCATGGTCCGGCGGGCGGCCACCAGAGCCAGGCCATCCCCCAGGGTACAGAAAAAGGCGGACAGAACAGCAAGCTCCTCGGCGGAGCGATTGTGAGCCAGCCGGGCGGCGGCCAGCGCGGCGGCAGCAAGCAGGGTTTCTCCGGAAGGCGGGGTGTACACGGGCCTCATCTCCCTTCTTTCCAATGTATGGCGGCGGGAGATGCGGGTTGACGGCGGAGGCGGATGTGGATACAATGAAAGGAACGAAAGGGGAAGAACCGTATGAATATGCCTCTCATTCTGCTTTATAATTTGGATACCCCCAAGGGGGCCAAGATCCGGCGGATGTGCCTGCCTCTGGGTCTGCGGACCCGGCTTGTGACGCCGGAGGAGTATGGCCTGCCGCTGGGCGAGCTGGCGGAGGGCGCCGCCCCTGAGACCCCGTGGACCGGAGAGACCTTTGGGGACGAGATGCTGGTGCTGGTCAACTGCACCGGACCCCTGCTGGACCGGTTCCTCCAGGGCTTCCGGCGGAACAAGATCCCGGCAGTCTATCTCAAGGCAGTGCTGACCCCCACCAACCGGACCTGGAACTCGGTGGCCCTCCACGGTGAGCTGGTCAAGGAACGGCAGGCCATTGCCCAGGGCCAGGGAGCCCACGCCGGGCAGACATCTGGGGAAGAGGGGAACTGACGTGCACAACGAACTGACCAAAAAGGACATTCAGATGATGCGGGAGGAGCTGGATTACCGCCGTATCCAGCTGCGCCCCCAGCTGCTGGAGGCGGTGAAGGAGGCCCGGGCCTTCGGTGACCTCAGCGAGAACTTTGAGTACAAGGCCGCCAAGCAGGAGAAAAACCGGAACGAGGGCCGCATCCGCTACCTGGAGAATATGATCCGCACCGCCAAGGTGCTGCCGGACGAGCCGGTGACCGATGGGGTAGGACTCTATGATAAGGTGACCGTGTTTCTGGAGGACGAGGGGGACACCGAGACCTACCAGATCGTCACCACCATGCGGCAGGACGCCCTCCACGGGCTCATCAGCAAGGAGTCGCCCATGGGCCGCGCCCTGCTGGGCCGCAAAGTGGGAGAGACCTTCCGCATCCAGGTCAATGACAGCTACGGCTATGATGCTAAGGTATTGGCCATTGAGAAGGGAGAGGACGACGGTTCCGCTCCGCTCACCGGATTTTAAGGAAAAAAGGACGCATTGCACAGGCAATGCGTCCTTTTTTGTTTAAAAGCCCCAGGCGGATTTCAGCAGGGACAGGGCGGGGGCCATGTCCTCGGCAGCCACCCGGGTATAGCCCATGATGAGGGCTGGCGGCCGGTCTATGGGGGGCGGAGTCAGGTCGCAGATGGACAGGGGAGACACTCCAACACCCACCTCCGCCGCCCGGGCGGCCAGCTCCTGTTCATTCCACCGCCGGTCCATCCACAGCAGCAGGTGGAGGCCGGCGTCGCCTCCGTCAAAGGAACCCACCTGGGTCAGACCGGTGTCCCGGGCGGCGGCCAGCAGGGCCTCCCGCCGGGCCTTGTACCGGGTGCGGGTGCGGTTCAGGTGACGCTCAAAGTGGCCCCGATCCATGAACCGGGCCAGGGCGTACTGCTCAAAGGAGGGGACGGTGGAGGAGTAGAACCAGAACTCCCGCCGCCACCGCTCCAGCAAGTGGGGGGGCAGCACCATATAACTGATGCGCAGGGAGGGAGCCAGACTCTTGGCAAAGGTATTGAGGTAGATGACCCGCTCCCCGTTGTCCAGACTTTGCAGGGCCGGAATGGGCCGGCCGGAGAAGCGGAACTCGCTGTCGTAGTCGTCCTCCAGAATATAGCGCCCCAGCTGCTGGGCGGCCCAGCGCAGCAGGGCTTGACGCCGGGTCACCGGCATGATGATGCCCAGAGGAAAATGGTGGGAGGGGGTGACGTGGACCACCTGTACCTTGTGCCGGTCCAGCTCCTCCACCATCAGGCCCTGGTCGTCCAGGGGGATGGGTTCCACCTGGGCCCCGCAGCTGCCCAGAATGCGGTGAGTCTTGGTGTAGCCGGGGTTTTCTACCCCGTAGCGTCCCTCCCGGCCCAGCAGCTGGACCAGTAAGCTGGTGAGCACTTCCGACCCGGCGCCTACCACGATCTGAGCAGGGTCCGCCCGGATGCCCCGGAAGCGGTAGAGGTGGGCGGCAATGGCCTCCCGCAGCTCTGGTACCCCCTGGGGATGGGGGGTGTTGAGCAGGGTGTCCTCCTGCTGAGACAGCACCTCCCGCATCAGCTTGGCCCAGGTGGCAAAGGGGAAGAGGGCGGTATCCACCGCGCTGGTGGAGAAGTTGTAGCGGAAGGTGGGGCGGGCGGGTTCCTCGGTTGGAGGCAGAGGGCCGGTGGAAGTCCTGGCAGGCGTGGCCTCCGCCGCCTGTACAAAGAAGCCCCGTTTGGGCTGGGAGCGGAGGTAACCTTCCGCCAGGAGCTGGTTATAGGCCCCCTCTACCGTTACCACGCTGATTTTCAAGTGGGCGGCAAGGGCCCGCTTGGAGGGCAGCCGCTCCCCGGCGGCCAACCGCCCGGCCTCGATTTCCCCGCGGATGTGGCGGTAGAGCTGCTCATACAGGGGCATGGGGGAATTGCTGTCCAGAATGGGCGTAAGCATAGGTGACCTCCTTCTGACCTGATTCTTCTTTTTGCTCAGTATAGCGGAAATAAGGTCAGAGTACAAGGACTACCGAAGTCCATCGAAAGCGGTCCCACGATAAAAAAGATTGCCGCTGTGACTGTCGTATGAAAGAGACCGTCGGGGACATACTGAACACAGACACAGAGAAGGAGGCAGGGGCCATGCAGGGAAAGGTTGAGATCTGCGGCGTCAACACGGCAAAGCTGAAGGTACTGAAAAACGAGGAGACCATGGAACTGCTCCGGCGGGTGAAGCAGGGGGACATGGAGGCCCGGGAACAGCTTATCGCAGGCAACCTGCGGCTGGTGCTGTCGGTGATTCAGAAGTTTTCCGGCCGGGGTGAGAACGCCGACGATCTGTTTCAGGTAGGGTGCATTGGCCTCATTAAAGCCATTGATAATTTCAACACCGATCTGGACGTGCGTTTTTCCACCTATGGCGTGCCGATGATAGGTATTTTGGGGAAATAGAAATACTTGAATTCAAACTCCAGGTTTCAGAATCTTGATTCTTGAGTAGGTTGGTGGTAAAATAAAGAAAACAAACCGCGGACCGCGGGCGGTCAGGAGGAGAGGATCTTATGAATACCACCATGTCAAAGCTGAGCGTGGCCGTGCGTAAACCGGTCATCAAAATCGTCAGCAAACCTACCCCTGTGACCTACATTGGGCCGGGCCGTGCCAAAGAGGCAGGCCGCCTGCTGAAAATGCTGGGCGCCAAAAAGGCCCTGGTGATCACTGATTCCTTCCTCCGCCAGTCCGGCCTGCTGGATGGGATCGAAGAGAGCATCCGGAGCGCGGGCGTGGACCATGTTGTGTATGACGGGGTTCAGCCCGATCCCACCTTTGCCATTGTGGCTGAGGCCAAAAAGGCCAGCTCCGGCTGCGACGCCGTGGTGGCAGTAGGCGGTGGATCGGTGATGGACACTGCCAAGGCGGTGGCTGCCGCCGTGGCCAACCACACCAGCGCCGAGGCCCTGGCCGGGATGCTGAAGGTGCGCCGCCGGCCCCTGCCCCTTATCGCGGTGCCCACCACTGCCGGTACCGGCAGCGAGACCACCGTGGCTGCCATCATCTCGGACTCCGCCACCCACAGCAAAAAGCAGCTGCTGGACCCCAAGCTGGTGCCCATGTTCGCCATTCTGGACCCGGAGCTGACGGTGGGCCTGCCTAAGCACACCACCGCCCACACCGCTCTGGACGCCCTGACCCACGCCCTGGAGGCCTATGTGGCGGGCTACGCCGACGAGGAGACCGACCGCCAGGCCCGCATTGCCGTCCGGCTTATCTTCCAGTACCTGCCCAAGGTCCAGGAGGACCCGACCGATCTGGAGGGCCGGGAGGCCCTGCTTACCGCCTCCTTCTTCGCAGGTATGGCCTTTACCCGTACCTATGTGGGCTACGTTCACGCCTTTGCCCACACCATCGGCGGCAAATTCGGTGTGCCCCACGGTCTGGCCAATGCGGTGCTGCTGCCCCATATCATGCGCTATTACCTGCCTGTGTGTTATAAGCGCTTTGCCGAGCTGGGACGGATGCTCAAGCTGGGGATGCCGGGTGACAGCGACCAGATTAAGGCCACCCGCTTCGTAAAGCTGCTCTACAAGCTCAACCGGCAGATGGGCATTCCCACCCGGTTTGAAAAGTTCCCCGCCTCCGCCATCGAGGAGGTTATCGACATGGCCTTCCAGGAGTGCCACGGCACCTATCCGGTGCCCCGGTACTTCACCCGGGAGCACGCCCGCAAGCTGATGGAGGCGGTGTGCGCCAAGGAAGAGGCCTGAGTTCAGGCAGTCAAGCCCGCCCCGGCTGCGGGGCGGGCTTTTCTATGATGCGTGAAGGAGGGGTCTGGATGCCGTACCAGATCACAGAAAACTGCGTGGGCTGTACTCTGTGCGCTAAAAACTGCCCGGTGGGGGCCATCACCGGCACGGTCAAGCAGGTACATACCATCGATCCCGTCCGCTGTACCCAGTGCGGGGTGTGCGGCCGGGTGTGCCCGAGAGGGGCCATCGAGGGGCCCCTGCCCGGCCTCTACAGCCATAAAGTACCCAAAGAAAAGTGGCCCAGACCGGTCATCGACACCAAGCTGTGTACCGCCTGCTCCATGTGTGTGCTTGCCTGCGGCTTCTCCTGCCTGTCCATCAGCCTGCCCCGGCAGAAGGGGGATCTGGAGGTATTCGCCCAGCTGAGCGCTCCGGACAAATGCGTGGGCTGCGGTCTGTGTGCCCGGGCCTGCGGCATTGGGGCCATCACCATGAAGGAAGGGGTGGGAGCATGATCCTGCCGGTCTATGCCCAAGTGGACCTGACAAACGGCCGGTGGCGGAAGTGTACCATCTCCGCCAGACTGTTTGAGCAATATCTGGGTGGCAAGGCCCTGGGGGCCCGGCTGCTCACCGATCTGACGACCGCGGGGCTGGACCCCCTCAGCCCGGAGGCGGTGCTCATCGTCAACACCGGACCCATGAACGATACCGGCGCCCCCAGCTCCAGCCGGTTCAACATGACCTTTAAAAACGTTCTCACCGGCGGTATCGCCTCCTCCAACTGCGGCGGACCCTTTGGGATGCTGCTGAAGAAGGCGGGCTTTGACGGACTCATTCTGTGCGGAAAGGCCCCGGAGCTGAGCATGGTGGTGGTGGAGGACGGCAAGATCCGCATCGAGGCCTGTCCCCAACTCCAGGGCCTGGACACTGAGCGCACCCAGGAAGAACTGCCGGAGCGGTACGGCAAGCTGGTCATCGGCCCAGCCGGAGAGAACGGGGTACGCTTTGCCTGCGCCGCCAGCGGCGAGCGAGTGGCCGGGCGCTGCGGGGCCGGGGCGGTCATGGGCAGCAAGAATCTGAAAGCGGTCATTGCCTACGGCACCCGTGAGGTGGTGAAGGCCAATCCCGAGGGCTTCGAGGCCCACACCCGCAAGTGGGTCAAGCTGCTGAAAAAGCACCCCATGACCGGGGACAGTCTGCCTCGATACGGCTCGGCGGGTCTGGTGAGCAAGGCCAACGCCTCCGGCGTGCTGCCCACCCACAACTTTACCCGGGGCCGGTACGAGCACTACGAGGAGGTCAGCGGCGAGACCCTGGCGGACACCAGGCTCACCCGCAACAGCAGCTGCGTCAGCTGCCCCATCCGCTGCGAGCGGCGGGTGAAGGTAAAAGGCAAGGAGGTCAAGGGGCCGGAGTACGAGACCCTGGGCCTCTTTGGACCCAACCTGGAGAACCGGGACCTGGACCTTATCAATGAACTGAACTACAAGTGCGACCTGCTGGGCATGGACACCATCTCCTTGGCGGGCACCATCGCCTTTGCCATGGAGCTCCAGGAGAAGGGGATGGGAGACTTCGGCCTGAAGCCGGGCCAGCCCGAGGACCTGCCCCGGGTGGTGGAGGATGTGGCCTACCGCCGGGGTCCTGCCGGGGAACTGTCCATCGGCAGCAAGGCCTTGAGCGAGAAGTACGGCGGCGCCGACTTTGCCATCCACGCCAAGGGGCTGGAGCTGGCCGCCTATGAACCCCGGAAAAGCGTGGGTATGGGTCTGGGCTACGCCACCGCCAACCGGGGCGGCTGCCACCTGAATGGCGGTTATCTGGCCCTTCTGGAGTCGGTGGGTGTTATCAGCATGGACGCCCAGACCCCCAAGGGCAAGCCGGCGCTGACGGTGTTCTTCCAGAACGGTATGGAGGCGGCCTCCGCCGCTGGGTTCTGCCTGTTCACCATGCAGGCCATGATCCCCGGTATCCTGTTCAAATTTGGACCTGCCAGCTTTGCCTGCCGGGCGGCGGGCAAGGTGATGCTGTCTGCCCGGCCCCTGCTGGGGCAAATCTGGAAGTTCATGCCCTGGATCATGCCCATCAACTGTATGCTGGTGCCCCACAGCAAGTCCATCTCTCTGGTCACCGGCCTGCCCATGACCATCGGAAAATTCTTTACTGTAGGGGAGCGCAGCTACAATGTGGAGCGGCTGTACAACCTGCGGGAGGGTCTGACGGCGGCGGACGACGCCCTGCCCGGACGGCTCACCAGAACGCCCCAGGACCCGGACCGGCCGGACACGGTGGTGCCTCTGGATAAGATGCTGCCGGTGTACTACAGGGTCCGGGGCTGGGATTCCCACGGCGTGCCCACCGCCAAGCGGCTGAAACACCTGGGCATCCCTCTGCCGGAGGGGGGATAAGATGGCGTTGGTGCGCTACCACGGCCGGTTGGCCGACCTTACCGGCTGCCGGGAGGAACCAATAGACGGGACCAACGTGTCCCGGCTGCTGGATCAGATCAAGAAGTACCGCGGGGTTGAGGCATACCGGCTGGCCAAGCGGAGCCACATCATTGTGGACAAACGCTCCGCTGGGGCGGAGAAAGGCTTCCGTACCCCCACGGGACCGGACAGCGTGGTGGAGTTTATCCCCGTGTGCGGCGGCGGTTAGGAGGGTACTGTGGAACTGGAGCGATACCGACGGCAGCTGGCCATCCCGGAGATCGGGGAAGAGGGCCAGCGCAAGCTGGCCGCCTCCTCGGTGCTGGTAGTGGGAGCCGGAGGCCTTGGGGGCCCGCTGCTTTACGCCCTGGCCGGGGCCGGAGTGGGGCGTTTGGTAATAGTGGACGGGGACACCGTCTCCCTCAGCAACCTGAACCGGCAGTTCCTCTTTGACCAGGCCGATTTGGGCCGCCCCAAGGCGGAGGCTGCCGCCCGGCGGCTATCCGCCTTCAACCCGGACCTGCGGGTGGAGGGGGTGGAGGCCTGGCTGGACGAGAACACTGGAATGGAGCTGCTGACGGACTGCACGCTGGCGGTGGCGGCGGTGGACAATCTGCCTGGCCGGCTTGCCCTCAATGCCGCCTGCGCTCAGAATAATATTCCTCTGGTCAATGGTGGGGTGGAGGGCTGGTACGGCTCGGTGATGGCGGTGGAGTTTGGAAAAACACCCTGCCTGGCCTGCTGCTATGCCGGGACTACGCCGGAGGAGGGTGGTCAGGCCCTGGGGGCAGTTACCGGAGCGGTGGCCTCCCTGATGGCTACCGTTGCCCTCCAGATGCTGCTGGGGCACAATCCCATCCTGGGAGAAATGTTGCTCTACGACGGCAGGCGGCTGGAGCTGGATCGTGTGCCGGTGGAGCGGAGCACGGGCTGCCCCGTCTGCGGAATATGTTGATGGAAGGACCTGCTGTGAAAACGGCAGGTCCTTTTGTCTGCCTTCGGACAAAAGCGGGCACACTGAAAGCGGAGGCGATACCATGGAAGTGCGACGCTATGTGAATGGCAAGCCGGTGTCCGGCAAGGATTTGCCGCCCCAGCAGGTGGAAAATCCGGTGCTGGTCCGTCTGCTGCGGCAGGCCAGAGCCAGAGGACGGCGGCGGTGAGGGTAAAAAAAGGAATTGCACCCGGCGGGGATCATCCGGTACAATGGACCCCATGACACAGCATCAGGAGAGAAACATGACGGAACTTGTGGAAAACCAGCCCCTGCGGGCCCTCTATATCCGGGTGTCCAC
Organism: Flavonifractor sp. An112; assembly: GCF_904377885.1. NCBI lineage: Bacteria > Bacillati > Bacillota > Clostridia > Eubacteriales > Oscillospiraceae > Flavonifractor > Flavonifractor sp. An112. The sequence goes on from NZ_CAJFGT010000029.1 coordinate 23,643, forward strand.
CGAGGCCCAGGCGGAGGAGGGCTACTCCATCCAGGCCCAGACCGAGCGGCTGGAGGCCTACTGCAAGGCCATGGGGTGGGACAACTATCGCTGTTACACCGACGGCGGCTACAGCGGCAGCAATCTGGACCGGCCGGAGATGACCAGGCTCATCGCCGACGCTCGGGGCGGGCAGGTGGCCACGGTGGTGGTGTTCAAGCTGGACCGTCTGTCCAGAAGCCAGAAGGATACCCTATACCTTATTGAGGACGTGTTTCTGCCCCACGGGGTAGATTTTATCTCCCTCAATGAGAGCATTGACACCTCCACCCCATACGGGCGGGCCATGATCGGGATTCTGTCCGCTTTTGCCCAGTTGGAGCGGGAAAACATCTACCTGCGTACCCGAATGGGCATGGTGGAGCGGGTGCGGCAGGGTTACTGGATGGGGGGCGGCGGGGTGCCTTTTGGCTACGACTACGACCGGAGCACCGGCATCCTGGTACCCAACGCTGACGCCCCCCGGGTGCGGCAGATGTACGAGCTCTATCTGAAGGGGTGGTCCGCCCAGCGGATCGCCCACAGAATGGGGCTGAAATACGACAAGCTGGTGACCCAGATCCTCACCCGCAAGAGCAACATCGGCCTCATCTCCTACAAGGGGGAGGAGTACCAGGGCCTTCACCAACCTATCGTGCCCGAGGAACTATTTTATCTGGTTCAGGACCGGATGAAGGAGCGGGCTACCAAGCACCGGGCCGCCGGAGGGGGTCACCTGCTCACCGGACTGGTGTACTGCGGCGCCTGCGGGGCCCGGATGCGGTACATCCGCTGGGGTAAGAACGGCTATAAGCTGCGCTGCTATGGCCGGGACCCCTCCAAGCCCCACATGAAAAAGGGCGACAACTGCCAGGCTGAGGCGGTGTGGGCGGAGGAACTGGAGGAGCAGGTGCTTCACGATCTGTTCCAGGTGTCCGCCCGGCTGGGGGAGGAGGTTGACTCCGTCCCCGACCCCCTGACCCAACTGGAGGGGGAGATGGACAAGCTGGAGAGCAAGCTGAGGCGGCTCTATCAGCTCTTTGCTGAGGGGGAGGACCCGGTGCTACTGGACGAGGTGCGGGAGGTGCGCCGGCAACTGGAGATTCTGCGGCAGGACTATGAGACCGAGCAGGCCACCTGCCGCCGGGCCGCCCGGCTGGAGGACCTGCGGGAGCAGGCGGCGGGCATCAAGGACAGCTGGCCAAATCTCACCCCGGAGGAGCGGCAGGCGGTGATCCGGGACTGCGTGGAGCGCATCGTGGTGGAGGGGCCAAAAGTGGAGATCTACTACACCTTTTTGCAGCACGGAGCGGAGTCATAGACGATTTTCCCTAACGGTAGTATCGTGCCGATGATTGTTGGGGAAATCCGCCGCTACCTCCGGGACAACTCCTCTCTCCGGGTGTCCCGGTCCATGCGGGACACCGCCTACCGGGTACTCCAGGCCAAAGAGAAGTTCATGAACGAGCACCAGCGGGAGCCCAGCATGGAGGAGATCGCCAAGATGCTGGAGCTGAAGCGGGAGGACGTGGTCTTTGCCCTGGACGCCATCGTGGACCCGGTGTCCCTCTACGAGCCGGTATATGAGCACGGAGGAGATACCATCTGCGTTATGGATCAGGTGAAGGACTCCAAAAACACCGATGAGAGCTGGCTGGAGCACATCGCCCTGAAGGAGGCCATGGAGCGGCTCACCGACCGGGAGAAGCGGATTCTGCGGATGCGCTTTTTTGAGGGCAAGACCCAGATGGAGGTGTCCGCCGAGGTGGGTATCTCCCAGGCACAGGTGTCCAGATTGGAAAAAAGTGCAATAAACCGGATGAAAAAGGATCTCTGAAGAACAGATTGCGGATTTGGGGCCGTCATGATACAATGGAGGTGACAAAACGACGGAAAGGAGTTCTGATTCCCATGAGCTTTGTACTGCCTGAGTATCATGCCCCTGATTTTACCCAGCCCATGTTCCAGAACGCCCCCAGCGTAACCTTCCACCCCGCCCCCCGGGACGGTGTGGCGCCCGAAGGCTACCACGCCACCAGTATTTTCCCGGAATACTTCAAAGTCAACGGAGACTGGCTGCTGGCCGAGGAGAGCCGCATGGACTGCGTGGCCGTCCTGCGGGATGGCAAGATTGCCGTGGTAGAGTTCCGCAACCTGAAAGAGGGCGAGCCGGTGGTAGTAGGCCGGACGGAGGATGCCTCGGAGGGCATCTATATCTACGCCGATGGTTTTGAGACGGAAAAAGGGGAGCAGGAGACCTTCTCCTTCCGTCAGGGCCGCTCCAGGGAGACCGCCTACTCCATGGATTACGACTCCATCTATGAACTGCTCCGCCATGAGAAGGACCACGGGCGCATTTTGTGGGTCATGGGCCCCGCCTGCGCCTTTGACCACGATGCCCGGGACGCCTTTGCCGCTCTGGTGCGGGGTGGCTATGTCCACGGCCTGCTGGCGGGCAACGCCCTGGCTACCCACGATCTGGAGGCGGGCTATCTCCGCACTGCCCTGGGCCAGGACATTTACACCCAGAAGAGTATGCCCAACGGCCACTACAACCACATTGACACCATCAACGCTGTCCGGCTGGCGGGGTCCACCGCCGCCTTCGTCCATTCCGGCAAGGTGAAAGACGGCATCATCTACGAGTGCGTCAACCACAACGTGCCCTTTGTACTGGTGGGCTCCGTCCGGGATGACGGCCCCCTGCCCGAGGTGTACGGCAACGTGTATGAAGGCCAGGACGCCATGCGGGCTCTGGTGAAAAATGCCACTACTGTCATCTGCATGGCCTCCACCCTCCATACGGTGGCCACCGGCAACATGACTCCCTCCTACCGGGTGGTGGACGGGGTGGTGCGCCCGGTGTATTTCTACTCGGTGGACATCTCCGAGTTCGCGGTGAACAAGCTGCGGGACCGGGGCAGTCTGTCGGTACGCACCATCGTCACCAACGTGCAGGACTTTGTGGTCAACGTCCGCAAGGGCGTGCTGTAAACCAAGCGCACAAGGCCCCGGGGCTAAAAAGCCCCGGGGCCTGTCTGTTTGCATGGAAATGTAAGACAGACGGCCCGCGAAGTTTCCATCTGTGCTCTTGTATTTCCAGAACCGTCCGTATATAATATCATATAATAGGCCTTTTACAGACCTGTATGAATTGCTGATTTTAAGAAGGAGGGAGCACAGCCATGAAATTGCTCCAGCTTTTGGAACAAGACTGCACTCTGACCCCCGAGCAGCTGGCATCTATGGCCAATATGTCCGTGGAGGACGTGAAGGCGGAGATCAAGCGGTACGAGGATGAAAAAATTATTTTGGGCTATAAAGCCATTGTGGACTGGGACCGCACCGACCGGGAGGCGGTTACCGCCCTGATCGAGGTCAAGGTGACCCCCCAGCGGGGCGAGGGCTTCGACCGGGTGGCCGAGCGGATCTACCAGTACGACGAGGTGGAGAGCGTCTACCTGATGAGCGGCGCCTTTGACCTGACCGTTATCATTTCCGGCCGCACCCTGAAGGAAGTGGCCCAGTTCGTGGGGGAGCGCCTGTCCACCCTGGAGGACGTGACCGGCACCGCCACTCACTTTATCCTGCATAAATATAAGGAAAAGCACCTGATCTTTGAAAAGCAGGAGAAGCAGCCGAAGGAGTGGATTTTCTCATGAACTACGACGAGATACTGTGTAAGCGCATCCAGGATGTGAAGCCCTCCGGCATCCGGCGCTTTTTTGACATTCTGGAGGAGATGAAGGACGCCATCTCCCTGGGTATCGGTGAGCCCGATTTCGTTACCCCCTGGCACATCCGGGACGCCGGCATCTACTCCCTGGAGAAGGGATTTACCAAGTATACCGGCAACGCCGGTATGGCGGAGCTGCGGCGGGAGATTGCTGCCTATCTGGCCCGCCGGTTCGACCTGCACTACAATTTTGCCGACCAAATCGTGGTCACCGTAGGCGGCAGCGAGGCCATTGACCTGACTCTGCGCTGCCTGCTTAACCCCGGCGACGAAGTCATCGTGCCTGTGCCCTCTTTCGTGTGCTACGGGCCTCTGGCTTCCATGGCCGGTGGTACCCCGGTGTATGTGGAGCTGAAGGCAGAGAACGAGTTCCGCCTCACTCCCGAGCAGCTGAAGGCCGCCATTACCCCCCGTACCAAAGTGCTGGTGCTGCCCTTCCCCTCCAACCCCACCGGCGGCATCATGGGCCGGGAGGATCTGGAGGCCATTGCCGAGGTGCTGCGGGGCACCAACATCATGGTGCTCTCCGACGAGATCTACGCCGAGCTGACCTACGGCCAGCACCACGTCTCCATGGCCAACCTGCCTGATATGTACGACCGCACCATCGTGGTCAACGGCTTCTCCAAGAGCCATGCCATGACCGGCTGGCGGATGGGCTACGTCTGCGGGCCCGCCCCGGTCATCAAGCAGATGCTGAAACTCCACCAGTTCGGCATCATGTCCGCCCCCACTGTCAGCCAGTACGCCGCCATTGAGGCCATGCGCAACGGCGACGGCGACATCGAGCATATGCGGGACGAGTACGACGGCCGCCGCCGCTATCTGGTGGAGGGCCTGCGCCGCATTGGCCTGCCCTGCTTTGAGCCCAGGGGCGCCTTCTACGTGTTCCCCGACATCCGGAGCACCGGGCTGTCCTCCGACGAGTTCTGTGAGCGGTTCCTGATGGAGGAGAAGGTGGCGGTCATCGCCGGCTCCGCCTTTGGCGATGCGGGAGAGGGCTTTGTCCGGGCCTGCTATGCCGCATCCATCAAGGATCTGGCCACCGCGCTGGAGCGGCTGGAGCACTTCCTCAAGCACCGCTGAGTTAGCCCTCTGACCCAGCCCACGATAGAAAGGAGAGAGCAGCCATGTATATCACCTGTCTGGACATGGAGGGCGTCCTGGTCCCGGAGATCTGGATCGCGTTTGCCGAGGCCGCCGGGATTCCCGCCCTGAAGCGGACCACCCGGGATGAGCCTGACTATGACAAGCTGATGCGCTACCGCCTGGACA
>NZ_CAJFGT010000030.1:0-28565 GCF_904377885.1 Flavonifractor sp. An112
GCCCAGCGGAGGGAATGAGCTTTCGGGCTTGCCCGGAAGCGAACGATCCGTAGCTTGGGCCGACGATGTAGGGCGCGGCATCCTTGACGCGCCGTTTCCAAGCCGCCACAAACACCGCAGTATTTCAGCGGCATGGCACCGACGGCGGCCCGGCGGGCCAAGCCGGTACAGCGCAGCCCTTTGCAGGGATTGCAGGGTAACCGCGATGCGTGCCACCCGGGGCGCGGCAGCGCCTGTAACGTAATCTCCCGTAGAGCGGGCGGCAATGCAAGCCCGGTTCTTGCAGACCAAACACAGCCCACCGCCGCCATGAACCCCCGTACTGGGGGGTCCAGGGCGGGCGGAGCCCCCCGGCCCTTCTTTCCCCCCATTTCTTCGGGAAGAAATGGGGGCCCCCGCCGGGAGGCCGGGCCTCCACCAGGCGGGCGGATGATATCCGCCCCTACAGATTGTTTTACAACTCACCAGAAAGGAGCAGCGCCCATGGCATTCTCCCTGACAACCGAACAGCAGGCCGCGGTGGACAACCGGGGCGGCGGGCTGCTGGTGTCCGCCGCCGCCGGCTCGGGCAAGACCCGGGTGCTGGTGGAGCGGCTCCTGGCCCGGGTGGAGGGGGAGGGGCTGGATGTGGACCGCTTCCTGGTCATCACCTACACCAAGGCCGCCGCCGCCGAGTTGCGGAGCCGCATCGTGGAGGAGCTGTCCGCCCGATTGGCCGAGCGCCCCTCTGACGTCCATCTGCGCCGACAGGCCACGCTGGTTTACAAGGCCCAGATCTCCACGGTCCACGCCTTCTGCGCCCAACTGCTGCGGGAGTGCGGCCACCTGCTGGATCTGGACCCGGATTTCCGGCTGTGCGACGAGGGGGAGGCGGGCATCCTCATGCTCCGCGCCCTCAACGATGTGCTGGACAGGCGGTATGAGGCCATGGACAGCGATTTTGCCCAGTTGGTGGACACCATGTCAGCCGGGCGGGACGACGCCCGGCTGATCCAAATCGTGCTGGACATCCGGGGCCGGGTCCAGGCCCACCCCAATCCCGCCGCCTGGCTGGAGGAACAGGAGCGGACCTTTGCTCTGGAGGGAATCTCCGACCCGGTGCAGACACCCTGGGGGCAGCTGCTGCTGGCTGATGCCGCCGGGCAGGCCGCCTATTGGCGGCGGCGGATGGAGGAGGCCCGGGATCTGTGTGAGCGGGACGCCAATCTGCTGGCCAATTACGGGGACAGCGTAGCCCAGACCGCCCAGGCCTTACAGCAGTTTGAGGAGGCGGCGAGCCAGGGGTGGGATGCTGCCCGGGCCCTGCTGCCCATTCCCTTCCCCACGGTGGGCCGGAAGAAGATGGTGGACGACCCCGCCGCCGTGGAGCGAGTGAAGGCCATCCGCACCGCCTGCAAAAAGCGGCTGGAGAAGCTGGAGGACTGGTTTGCCGACAGCGGGGACGACCTGTTGGCTGACCTGCGGACGGTGTACCCCGCCATGCGGGGGCTGTTCGCCCTGGTGCGGGACTTTGAGGAGGTCTATGCCGCCGAGAAGGCCCGGCGTGGGCTGGTGGACTTCTCAGACCTGGAACACATGGCGGTACGCCTGCTGGTGGGTGAGGACGGCCAGCCCACCGAGCTGGCCCGCCAGTGGAGCACCCGGTACGATGAGATCATGGTGGACGAGTACCAGGATACCAACGAGGTACAGAACGCCATTTTCTCCGCTCTGTCCAAAGATGGGACTAATCTGTTTATGGTGGGCGACGTAAAGCAGTCTATCTACCGCTTCCGTCTGGCCGACCCCACCATCTTCCTGGGCAAGTACCGCTCCTTCAAGCCTTACACCGAGGCAGGGGAGGGGGAAGAGCGGCGGGTCATCCTGTCCCGCAACTTCCGTTCCCGGCCCGAGGTGCTGGAGGGATGCAACGACCTGTTCCGGGCCGTCATGTCGGTGCCCTTTGGTGAGATGGAGTACTCCGACGACCAGGCCCTCTACCCCGGTGGCCCTTTCCAACCGGACTCCACCTACTGCGTGGAGCTGGACGCCCTGGACGGGGATATCGATGGAGAAGAGGGCGCGGAGAAGGTGAGCCGGGACCTGCTGGAGGCCCGATTTGCTGCCCGCCGGATCCGGGACCTGTTGGACCAAAACTTCCCTGTCTCCGACGGGGAGGAGGGCACCCGGCCAGTGCGTCCCTCCGATATGGTGATCCTGCTTCGTTCCCCCAACACGGTGCTCCGCCACTACGCCCGGGCCCTGGCCGAGCGGGATATCCTGTGGGAGGCCGAGGGAGGTGGAGACTTCTTCGGCTCCACCGAGATCTCGGTGGCCCTGTCTCTGCTCCAGATCGTGGACAATCCCCGGCAGGATGTGCCCCTCATCTCGGTACTGCGCTCCCCGGTGTACGGCTTCTCGGCCGACCGGTTGGCCCAGATTCGGGCGGCCAGCCCGGATACCGACTTTTACGCTGCCTTGGCCGCTGACGACGGGGAGGACAGTAAGGCCTTCCTGGCCGAGCTGGACGACCTGCGGTTTGGGTCAGGGGACATGAGCAGTCACCAGCTGCTGTGGCACATCTATGACCGCACCAATTTGCTGGGTATCTTCGGTGCCATGGAGGAGGGAGAGACCCGGCAGGGCAACCTGCTGGCCCTGGCCGAGCTGGCCCGGCAGTTCGAGGGGGCGGGCCACAAGGGCCTGTTCCGGTTCCTCACCTACCTGACCCGGCTGAGGGAGAACGGAAATACCCTGATGCCTCCCACCCCCGGCCGCACCGGCGGCGGAGTGCGGATTATGAGTATCCATAAATCCAAAGGTCTGGAGTTCCCGGTGGTGCTGCTGTGCGGTCTGGCCCGGCGGCTCAACCGGGAGGACATGAGCCGCCCAATTCTGTTCCACCCCAAGCTGGGTGTGGGCCCCAAGGGTCTGGACGTGGAGCGGGGCATCGAATATCCCACTCTGGCCCGGATGGCGGTTGCCCGCCAGCTGGAGCGGGAGATGATGGCGGAGGAGCTGCGGCTTCTCTATGTGGCTATGACCCGTGCCAAAGAGAAGCTGATCCTGTCGGTGGCCCTCACCGGCGGGGGGAAGGATCTGGAGAAGCTGGCAGGGGACGCAGGTGATCCGGTGGACCCCCAGGTACTGCTGGCCTGCCAGAGTGTGGGCCAGTGGGTACTGCTCCATGCTCTGTGCCGCCCTGAGGCGGGAGCCCTCCGCCGGGCGGCGGGACAGGACGTGGCGGTCTTGGATACCTCCTTTGGTCCGGCGTGGGACATCCGGTTTGTGGATGGAACGCCCTTGGCGCAGATGCCGCCTCACCGCTGGACAGCTCCGCAGCGGGAGCAGGAAGAGGAAGAAGGTGGGGAGGATCTGGCCAACCTGCTGCGCTGGACCTATCCTCATGAGGCGGAGGTGGCCATTCCCTCCAAGCTTACCGCTACTCAGCTGAAGGGCAGGGCTTTGGACGAGGAGGCGGCGGAGGAGGCCCCACGGCCTGCCAGACCTCTCAGCTTTGGACGGCCCCGGTTTGCCGCCGAGGAGATGGGTCTCACCGCCGCTCAGCAGGGTACCGCCCTTCATCAGGTGCTCCAGTACATCGACTTTGAGCGGTCCGAGACGGTGGAAGGGGTGCGGGCGGAGATAGCCCGCCTGGTGGAACAGCAGTACATCACCCCCCAGCAGGGGGAGGCGGTGGACCCTGCCCCCATCGCTGCCTTCTTCCGGTCGGACCTGGGGCAGCAGCTGCTCTCCTCTGTCTCCCTGCGGCGGGAGTTCAAGTTTTCCATTCTGGAACCTGCCAGCCGCTACTATCCCCAGGCGGGGGAGGGGGAGCAGGTGCTTTTCCAGGGCGTGGTGGACTGCTACTATGAGACTCTGGAGGGCATCACGGTGGTGGACTTCAAGACCGACCGGGTGACCAAGCGCACTGTGGCGGAACGTGCAGAGCATTACCGCCCCCAGCTGGAGGCATACAGCCGGGCTCTGGCGGAAATCACTGGAAAACAGGTGATCCGCCGGGTGCTGTGGTTCTTTGCGTTGAACCAGAGTGTGGATCTGTAGCAATTTGAAAATTTCTGAAAAAAACTGTTGCAATCCACCAGGCTTTGTGCTATTATATTCTAGCGTTTATAAGGCGTGGAGGTTTGCTGCGCCGCTTCATCCGGAACGAGAAAGAGGTGAACACAACAATGAAGGAAGGCATCCATCCCAACTACGAGCAGACCACCATCAAGTGTGCCTGTGGTAATGTGATCGAGACCGGCTCTACCAAGAAGGACATCCGCGTGGAAGTTTGCTCCAAGTGTCACCCCTTCTTTACTGGCAAGCAGAAGATGGTGGATACTGGCGGACGTGTCAGCCGCTTCAATAAGAAGTTCGGCCTGGACAAGAAGTAAGTCCGTATACAAGGGCCCGTACCGGTTTCGGTACGGGCCCTTTTTTTACTCCTATTAGCACCTTTCTTTTTTTCGAAAAGACACATATAATAGAGCAGAGACAACAGGAGGTGTGCGCTATGTTTGAAAAGATCGACCCCAAGGCGTTGGATCAAAACGTCTTTTCCCTCATCGGGGATCAGTGGATGCTCATTACCGCCGGAACCAAGGACCAGTGCAACACCATGACCGCCAGCTGGGGCGGCCTGGGGGTGCTGTGGGGCAAGCCGGTGGCTACGGTCTACATCCGGCCCCAGCGGTACACCCTGGAGTTTGTGGAGCGGGAGGACACCTTTACCCTGTGCTTCTTTGGGGAGGAGTACCGGAAGGCTCTGGCCCTGTGCGGCTCCAAGAGCGGCCGGGATATGGATAAGGTGAAGGAGTGCGGCTTCACGGTTGCCACGGCGGAGGGCGCCCCCTACTTTGAGGAGGCCGACCTGGTGCTGGTGTGCAAGAAGGCCTACTGGCAGGACATGGACCCCACCCACTTCCTGGACAGGGAGATCGACAGCAAGTGGTACCCCGAAAAGGATTATCACCGTATCTTCATCGGCGAGATCCTGGAGGTCTTGCGGAAAGTATAACGTAGGGGCGCACCCTGCGCCCATCGGAGGACACATGACAGAAAACCAAGAGAAAAAAGCAATCAACCGGGCAGTGCTGGTGGGCCTCAACGCCCACTGCCTGTCCGAGGCGGAAAATGCCGACGACTCCTCCATGGAGGAGCTGGCCGACCTGCTGGAGACGGCGGGCGGCGAGTGCGTGGGCACCGTGTTTCAAAATAAGGATACCCCCGATCCCCGTACCTTCATCGGTGAGGGCAAGGTGGCGGAGGTAAAGGAACTGGTGGACGCCATGGGGGCGGACATGGTTATCGTGGACAACCCCCTGTCTCCCTCCCAGCAGCGTGCCCTGTCGGAGGACCTGAAGGTCCAGGTGCTGGACCGGGCGGCCCTCATTCTGGACATCTTCGCCCAGCGGGCCCGCACCAAGGAGGGCCGTCTCCAGGTAGAGCTGGCCCAGTATCAGTACCTGCTGCCCCGACTGCTAGGTATGTGGACCCACCTGGAGCGGCAGGAGGGCGCCATCGGCACCCGCGGTCCCGGTGAGACTCAGCTGGAGACTGACCGGCGGCACATCCGCCGGAAAATCCAAAAGCTGCGGGAGGAACTGGACCAGGTGCGCCGGGTGCGGGCTACCCAGCGCTCCCGCCGGGAGAAAAATGAGGTGCCGGTGGTGGCCATCGTAGGCTACACCAATGCCGGCAAGTCCACCCTGCTCAACAAGCTAACCGGGGCGGACATCCCCGCCAACAACCGGCTCTTCGATACACTGGATACCACCACCCGCACCCTGGAGATTTCCGACACCTGCACGGTGCTCCTCAGCGATACGGTAGGCTTCATCCGCAAGCTGCCCCACCATCTGGTGGAGGCCTTCAAGGCCACCCTGGAGGAGCTGTCCTACGCCGACCTGCTGCTCCATGTCATTGACACCTCCAACCCGGAGTGGCGGGAGCAGGCCGAGGTGGTGGAGAAGCTGATCTGTGAGCTGGGCGCCGAGCAGACTCCCCGTATCGACGTATTCAACAAGATCGACCGCTGCCCCAGCGAGATTTTGCCCCACGGCGAGGACATCGTATCGATTTCCGCTAAGACCGGCCAGGGACTGGACGAGCTGCTCAGCAAGATCGGCGACCGGCTGGACACCGGCGCCCACCGGGTGGTGCTCCACATTCCCTATGACAAGGGCGGTATTGTGGATCTGCTCCACCGGGAGGCCAAGGTGGAACGGGTGGACTACGGCGAGACCATCGAGGTAGAGGCTGTGTGCACCCCCATTCAGCTGGGCAGGTTAAAGGACTATATTGTGTCCGGCTGGACGCCCCCCAAGGAGTTTTGGGAAGACTGAGGCGCGGGCATTTTCTGCGGAAAATGCGTCGCTTCGCTTCAAGCCGCGCCTTCCAGGGGGAACCAGTTCCCCCTAGATACGCGCCGGAAACGGCGCGATACCCCCTCCGCTCTCCGAGGGGTTTTAAATGTTTGTGATATGAGGAGGAACGGCTATGCAGCCACTGGAAACTGACCGCCTGCTGCTGCGTCCCTTTACGGAGAAGGACGCGGTCGGCCTGTATGCCTATGCCAGACACCCGGAGGTGGGTCCCTGGGCTGGGTGGAAGCCCCACGCCGACGAGGCGGAGAGCTTACGGGTGATCCGGGAGATCTTCCTGCCCTCTGACACCCTTGCGGTGATTCAAAAGTCCGACGGGCGGCTCATCGGCTCCGCCGGGTTTGTGGGCAAGCACCGCACCGAGCTGGGCACCCCCAGCGAGGAGGTGGGCTACTCCCTGGCTCGGGACTGCTGGGGCCAGGGCCTGATCCCAGAGGCGGTGGAGGCCATCCTCCGCCATTCCTTTGTGGACCTGGGCTATGCTGCCATCTGGGCCGCTTACTACGACGGCAACCGCAAATCCAAGCGAGTGATGCAGAAATGCGGCATGACCTACCGCCTGTCCCGGGTGGAGCCGGTGGAGCAGCTGAATGAGACCCGGCTGGCCCACTATTTTGCCATTACCAGAAGGGAGTGGGAGGCCAGATGACGGAATACTATGTCCCCACCGCCCCCTCGGAGACGGAATTTGTGGAGAAGCGCTCCCGGTTTATCGGCCATGTCTGGCCGGTGGAGAGCGAGGAGGAGGCCAGGGGTTACATCGAGGCCATGAAGAAGAAGTACTACGACGCTCGCCACAACTGCTGGTGCTACCGCATCAAGGAGGGCGGCGTGGAGCGCTACTCCGACGACGGAGAGCCCCAGGGCACCGCCGGTCAGCCCATGCTCAACGTGTTCCAGCGGGAGGAGGTCACCAACGTGTGCTGTGTGGTGACCCGCTACTTCGGGGGCGTGCTGCTGGGGGCGGGCGGTCTGGTGCGGGCCTACACCCAGAGTGCCAAGGACTCCCTGGACGCCGCCGGGATCTCGGTAGTGCGCCGGTGGGTGGAGACCGCGGTGACCTGCCCCTACTCCTTCTTCGAACGGGTGCGCCAGGAGGCGGAGGCTCAGGGTGGTGTACTGGGGGAGAGCGAGTACGCCGCCGACGTTACCGTCCATGTGCTGCTGCCCGAGGAGAACACCGAGGCTTTCGCCGCCCGGCTCACCGAGATGACTGCAGGAGGTGTGGCTCCCATGACTTTGGGAGAAGCCTTCCGGGCAGTACCCATCAAATAAAAGCAAAAGCGTCCCCACGACAACGCCGTGGGGACGCTTTTTAATTGCTGGTCAGCAACAGGAGATCTTTGGAGGGCAGCTCCAGCCACAGAGGGTCGTGCTGGGACAGAGCGGCCCAGCGGTCCTTCTCCAGCTCAATGCGCAGACGGGAAAAGCCCTGGCTGCCGCCGGGGGTGGACAGCATGACCACCGTGGAGAATACGTTCTCCACCACCCGCTCCACCAGGCAGGGGAGTGCGTTGGGGCCGGGGCCTTCCACGGGCCTGATGTAGTGGGCCCGGACGCCGATATGGGTCAGCCCCTCCGGCAGCGGCTGGCCTGGGTCCAGGGTCACGCCCCAGTCCAGAGCCTCCACCTTGCCGTCTGCCGTGGCACGGGCGCGGGACACATTCTTGCAGCCGGACAGCAGGCAGGCCGACAGGGTCCGGGGGGCCTCAAAGAGTTCATGTACCGGCATCATGGCCTGGGAGCGGCCATTGTCCAGTACGCACACCTGCTGGCACAGCCGCTGCACCTCGTCCCGGTTGTGGGTGACGAAGAGCACCGGCCCGGAGAAGGTGGAGAGAATGTCGGCCAGCTCCAGCTCCACCTGCCACTTCAAGTAGCTGTCCAGAGCGGAGAAGGGTTCGTCCAGCAGCAGTACCTCCGGCCCGCTGGCCAGGATGCGGGCCAGCGCCGTCCGCTGCTGCTGGCCGCCGGATAGCTGGTGGGGGTATTTGTGCTCCTGCCCCTTCAGATAGAAGGAGGAGATCAGGCGGCTCACCGTCTCTTTGCGAGCGGTCTTGTCCTGTACCCCCACGGCGATGTTCTGGGCCACCGTCATGTTGGGGAAGAGGGCGTAATTCTGAAAGAGGTAGCCCACCCGCCGCTTTTGCGGGGGCAGGTCGATGTGCTGCTCCGAGTCGAAAAGCACCCTGCCGTCCAACACGATGCGGCCCCGGTCAGGCTTCTCGATACCGGCGATGCACTTGAGGGTGAGGCTCTTACCGCAGCCGGAGGCCCCCAGAAGGCCGGTAATCTGGCCGCTTTCCGTTTCAAAAGAGCAGTCCAGCTGGAATTTGCCGAAGTCCTTATGGATATCTACCTGTAACCGCATTATTCCACCTCCCCGGAGACGGGTGCGGCCCGGCGGCGGGGCCTGCGGTCCTTTTTCTCCAGCATATTGACGGCCAGAAGCACCACAGCGGAGATGGCCAGGTTGATGAGCACCCACTGCATGGCTCCGGCGTCGTCGCCGGTGCGCCAGAGCTGGTAGACGGTGGTGGAGATGGTGGCGGTCTTGCCGGGGGTGTACCCGGCGATCATGGCGGTGGCGCCGTACTCGCCTAAGGCCCGGGCGAAAGAAAGTACAGTGCCGGCAATGATGCCCTGCTTGCAATAGGGCATCATGACCCGCCAGAAAATCCAGGTGTTGGACTTGCCCAGGGTGCGGGCAGCGTGGGCAAGGGTAACATTAAAGGACTCGAAGGCTCCCCGGGCGGTGCGGTACATCAGGGGGAACGCCACCACCGCCGAGGCGAAAATGGCCGAGTACCACACCATGGTCAGCCGCAGGTCAAAGACCTCCAGAAACCATAGTCCCACAGTTCGCTTGGGCCCCAGCAGCCGCAGCAGGAAATAGCCCACTACGGTGGGGGGGAGAACCAGAGGAAGGGTGAGGACCACGTCCAGCACACCCTTCACCAGCCGGGGCAGCTTGGCCACATAGTAGGCCGCCAGAATGCCCAGAAAGAAGATGAGTATGGTGGAGATGGCGGCGATGCGCAGGGAATTGAAAAGAGGATAGAGGTCCAGAACCGGTCACCTGCCTTATCAAATGGGCCTGCCGCACGGCGGCAGGCCCCTACTTTTACTGAATGACAGTGAAGCCCACGCCCTCCAGCACGGAGATGGCGCTCTCATCGGTGTGCAGGTAATCCAGGAAGGCCTGGGCGGCGGCCTGGCTGGCCTGGCTGCCGCCGCACTTCATGACGGCGGCGGGGTAGATGACCTGATCGCACATATCGGCGGTGGCCTGATCCACTACGTTCAGCTCATAGGTAAAGGCGTCAGTGGCGTAGATGATGCCGCAGTCCACCGCCCCCTCCTTCACCTGGTTGGCAACCTCGGACACGTTGGAGGCGTAGGTCACCTTACCGGCGTCCTCCAAAGCGGTGATATCAATACCCAGGGTGTCCAGAATTTGGAGGGAGTAGGCTCCTACGGGCACGTCGTCATTGCCCAGGCAGAGCAGAGACAGCTTATCGGTGGCCAGATCGGAGAAGGACTGGATGTCCTTGGGGTTGTCGTCGGGCACCGCCAGCACCACCTTGTTCTCCACAAAGTTGATGCGGGTGTCGGACTGCACAAAGTCCAGCCCCTCGTTGGTGCCGGTGGTGTCGGCGGCGTCCAGCTGATCCATCTGCTTCTGAGCGGCGGAGATGAACAGATCGCACACCGCCCCCTCCTCGATCTGGGTTTTTAGGGTACCGGAGGAGTCAAAGGTAAAGGTGAGCGTTACGTTGGGGGCCACTTCTTTGTACAGGTCGGCGATCTGGGTCAGGGTGGCCTCCATAGAGGCGGCGGCAAACACCACCACCTCCACCTCCTCGGCCTGGGTTGGGGTGGTTTCAGCGGGAGTCTCGCTGTTCTGAGCGGGGCTCTGGGCGGCACCGGAATTGCCGCCACAGGCGGCTAACGCCAGGATCAACGAGAGGGACAGGATCAGGGATAGGATTTTTTTCATGCTGCATTCTCCTTTACAAAATGGTAGGCGGCCCCGTTTCCAGGAGCGCCCCGGCCCGCCGCCATGACGGCAAAGGTTTTAGGCGTTACGGGCTCGAAGAATTCAGAACTTATCTTAACGGGCGCAGTTACCCGTAGTCCCCCTTAAAATCTCCAGGCCGTGGGCCAGAGAGGGGAGAATGAACTCCAGACACTCCCGCACCGCCTTGGGACTGCCGGGCAGGTTGACCATGAGGGTCTGTTTGCGGATGCCTGCCGCCGCCCGGCTCAGCATGGCCCGGGGAGTGATCTGGAGAGACTGCCACCGCATGGCCTCGGCAATGCCGGGGGCGGGGCGCTCGGTGACCACCAGGGTGGCTTCCGGAGTCAGGTCGGTAGGGGAGAAACCGGTGCCGCCGGTAGTGAGGATCAGGTCGGCCAGATCGTTGTCGCACAGCCGTTTTAACTCACCGCCCAGCGGTTCCATGCCGTCGGGCAGCAGGGCGGTGTGGACCACCTCATAACCTGCCGCCTCCACCATTTCCCGGATGGCCGGGCCGCTCTTGTCCTCCCGCTGTCCGGCATAGCCGGAGTCGCTGAGGGTGATGATAGCTACCCGCATATTCAGCCCTCCTCCACGATGGTGAGGTTATCCCCCACCGAGATGGTGCCCCCATGGAGCACCTTAGTGAACACGCCCTCCCGGGGCATGATACAGTCGCCCATGACCTTGTAGATTTCACAGTGGGCATGGCACTGCTTGCCCACCTGGGTCAGCTCCAGCACCACGTCGTTGCACTTGAATTTGGTGCCGATGGGCAGGGTCTTGAAGTCGTAGCCCTCCACCACCAGGTTTTCCCCGAAAGCGCCGTCATCCACCACGGCGCCTCTGGCCCGGAAGGCCTCTACCTGCTCATGAGAGAGCAGGGAAACCTGACGGTGCCACTTACCGGCGTGGGCGTCCCCCTGGATGCCCCAGTCCTCCACGAACTGGGCGGAGCCCACATTCTTCTTCTGGGTACCCTTCTGTTCACTGACACAGACAGCGATCACTTTGCCCATGGTCTTATCCTCCAATTTGATTCATATTGCGCCCTTCGTCCCGGGCCTGCCTGTCTCCGCCAAAGTGATGGCTGGCGGGTTTGTGGCCGATAGCGTCGGCCATGGCCTGGAGAAGAGCGGAATCGTCTGCTTCGGCATCCAGCAGGGCCTTCAGATCCACCCCGTGGTCGTATTGCAGACAGGTCTTGAGAAAACCGGTGGCAGTGAGCCGCACCCGGTTGCAGCTTTGACAGAACTGATGGGACACCGCACTAATAAAGCCCACCTTGCCCTGGAAGCCGGGGAAGGTCACATTCCGGCTGGGCCCGCCCAGAGCATCGGAGGGGCAGGGAAGGGCGGGGCCGAAGGCAGCCTCCAGCTGCTGCAATACCTCCTCCTCGGTGCGGCGAGTGAGGGTGTCTCCCAGACCAATGGGCATGAGCTCGATGAAGCGGACGGTCAGGTCCCGGTCCTTTGCCAGCGCGGCCAGAGGCACCAACTGGGCGTCGTTGCCCCCCGAGGGGACGCAGTTGACCTTGACAGTGAGGTTCGGCGCGGCCAGGGCGGCCTCCAGCCCCTCCAGGGCCCGAGGCAGCTCGTCCCGGCGGGTAAGGGCAGCAAACTGATCTCGGTCCAGGGTGTCCAGGCTGAGGTTCACCCCATCCAGTCCAGCCTTCAGAAGGTCGGGCAACTGCTCTGCCAGCAGTACCCCGTTGGTAGTGAGGCTGATGGTGCGGATGCCGTCAATGGATTTCAGATCCTTTACCAGTCCAGCCAATCCCTTGCGGACCAGAGGCTCGCCGCCGGTGAGGCGCACCTTTTCCACCCCCAGAGAGGCGGCCAGACGCACCAGGCGGATGATCTGCTCATAGGTGAGGATGGCGCTGTGGTCCACCCACTCTACGCCCTCCTCGGGCATACAGTAGCGGCAGCGCAAATTGCACCGGTCGGTGACCGATACCCGCAGATAGCGGATACTGCGTCCGAATTGGTCAAGCATGGCCGCCATCCTCCTTTACCAGACGGAGCAGAAAGCGGGCCGCCTCATGGGGCTGGTCCAGGGGCAGCACCGGCACGTCGGGGATCTCCAGAGGCAGATCGGTGACCAGGGCCAGCAGGGTGGCCGGGTTGGATACCGGGCTCTCCGAGTTGCCCTTTCGCACCACCTCCAGCTTGGGCCAGCCGGTGTGCTTGAAGCCCTCCAGCAGGATCAGATCCGCTTCGGGAAATTGCGTAATGAGAAAGTCCTCTGTTACAGGCTGTTTCTTTACGATTTTGAACTTTTCCCCGTCAAAGATGGCGGTGCCTGCCGCACCGGCGGCCATGAAGCGGCCGGTATCGGTGCCGGGCGGGTCTGCGTCAAAGGAGTGGCCATCGTGCTTGACTACCGCCACAGTGAGACCGGACTCCTCCAGCAGGGGGAGCATGGCTTCAATGAGGGTGGTTTTGCCGGAGTTTTTCACTCCGGATACCGCCACCACCAGGGGCTTAGCCACGGTCATACACCCCCGACTTGCCGCCTTCCTTGTGGACCAGGTGGATGTTGCCCAATTCCATCCCCTTGTCCAGGGCCTTACACATATCGTAGATGGTAAGCAGAGCTACAGAGACGCCGGTGAGGGCCTCCATTTCCACGCCGGTTTTGCCGGAGAGCTTGACGGTGCAGGTAGCCCGCACGGCGCAGGCCTCTTCCAGAATTTCAAAATCCACCGACAGGTGGCTGAGCAGCAGGGGATGGCACAGAGGGATCAACTCCCAGGTGCGCTTGGCGGCCATGATGCCCGCCACCCGGGCCACACCCAGCACGTCGCCCTTGGCAGCGGTGCGTCCGGTGATGGCCGCCAGAATGGGCGGGGTTACTTTGATGGTGCCCTCGGCCACCGCTGTGCGATAGGTGGGCTCCTTGCCGGTCACATCCACCATAATGGCGTTGCCGGCCTCGTCAAAATGATTGAAAGCAGGTTCCATAATAACCTCCTTATAGAATCGATATCAGGTGGTCACAGCAGCCACACTTGGATGGCCTGTCCAGCATCCACCGGCGGAGTGCCTGCAGGCAGCTCCACCAGACAGTTGCACCCCACCAGGGAGGCCAGCTGGCCGGAGGAATGCCCCACCGGCAGCGTCACCTGCCCGTTCTCATACTGGCCCCGAAGAAAACGACGCCGGGGGCTGGGTTTGTCATAGGGGGTGGTCAGGATGGCCTGCTGCCGTCGGGGGAGCAGGTGGGGCTCTCCTGCCAGCGCGGCCAGCAGGGGCTGGGCCAACAGTTCAAAGGTGGTGAAAGCGGCAAAGGGGTTGCCGGACAGAGACAGGATCGGCTTGCCCTTATACCGGGAGAACATAGCCGGGGTGCCCGGTTTCAGGTCCACCCTCCAAAATACCCGCTCCGCCCCCAGCAGGGGGAGGGCCTGGTGAAAGATATCCTTGTCACCCACCGACACGCCGCCGGTGGTGATGAGCAGGTCACAGTCCTCCAGCATCCCCTCCATGGCCTCTGTTACAGCGGCAGGGGAGTCAGCGGCATGACGGCAAAGGGAAGGCATACCAAGCTCCGTCAGCCGGGCGGTGAGCAGGGCTCCGTTGGAGCCGTAAATCTTCCCGGGAGGGAGGGGCTGACCGGCCTCCACCACTTCGTCTCCGGTGGTGAGCAGCCCCACTTTGGGCCTGCGTCGCACGGCTACCTCTGTGAGGCCGGCGCTGGCCAATACGCCAAGGGCAGCGGCGTCCAGCCGGGTGCCCGCCGGTAGTAACAGGCTGCCCACCCGGTAGTCCTCACCCTGATAGATATAATTTTTATAAGGGGGAAGGGAGGCATAGATGTTGACCGGGTTGCCCCGGTCGGTGTCCTCCTGGGGAAGTACGCAGTCGCAGCCTTGGGGCAGCATGGCTCCCGTCATGATGCGGATGGCCTGTCCGGGCAGAAGAGGGGATTTTGCCTCGTCTCCAGCATACAGGGTGTCTACTACCGGCAGGCAGACGGGGTGGTCCCGGTCCGCACCGGCGATGTCGGCAGAGCGGAGAGCATAGCCGTCCAGAGGGGAGCGGTCAAAAGGCGGCTGGTCGATGGGGGCAGCCACATGGTCTGCCAGGGTGCGGCCCAGAGCCTGAAGGGCGGGCAGTGTCTCCGCTCCCAGCGGGGACAGTTTACCGGTTATCAGCTCAACTGCCTGTTCCAGCGAAATGCCCGTGACCATAGTCAGCACCCCTTGCCGAAGGGGCAGATGGGATAGTGGCACTCAGGGCAGCCTAGGCACAGGCCGCCATGGCCCAGGGCCTTCAGATCAGAACGACTGACCCGCACCCCGGCGGCGATGCGGGGGAGCACCAGGTCGAACACAGTGGCCTTGGCGTACATAACGCAGCCGGGCAGGCCCAGAATGGGGGTACCGTCGGCAAAGTAGCCCAGCAGGAACATGGCTCCGGGCAGCACTGGGGCGCCGTAGGACACGATGTCCGCACCAGTGTCCTTGATGGCCTTGGGGGTCTTGTCGTCCGGGTCCACGCTCATGCCGCCGGTGCACAGGATCAGGTCCACCCCCTTGGCCTTATAGTCCAGGGCGGCGGCGGTGATGGCGGCCATGTCGTCGCCGGGGAGGCAGTGCTCCGTGACCTGGATGTCGTAGGCAGCCAGCTTGTCGATGATAACGGGGGTAAAGGTGTCCTCAATGAGGCCCTTGGCCACCTCACTGCCGGTAGTGATGAGACCGCAGGTTTTCAGCTTCCAGGGGGTGAGGGAGAGGATGGGACCGGTGCCGGCTCGCTCCTCCACCGCCTTCAGCTTGTCCTCGGCGATGACCAGAGGGATAATGCGGGTGCCCGCCAGCTTGTCCCCCTTGTGAACGGCGGTGTTGGTGTGGCGGGTGGCGATCATGATCTCGTCCTCACCGTTGAGGGCGTTGAGCCGCTCTACATCCACCTGAAACAGGCCGTCGATGTCGGCGATGAGCTCGATCTTGCCCTCCTTCACAGCGGTACCGTGCATATGCTCATTCTGGCACAGGGCCTGAAGGCGGAGGGCGGCCTCGTCCTCATGGAGCATCCCGGGCTGGCGCTCCCACACATAGAGGTGCTCCTTGCCCATGCTCAGCAGCACCGGGATATCCTCCTCGGTGACCACATGGCCCTTGCGGAACCGGGCGTCCTTGGTAACGCCACGAATGATCTGGGTCAGGTCGTGGCAGAGCACATGGCCCACCGCGTCGCGGGTATCGATCAGTTTCATCATCTGTTCCTCCCAGTAAACAAAAAGAGGTACCGTCCGATCCGGTACCTCTGGACAGAAGGGTACAATACCCCCCTGTGAAAGAGACTCCTTTTCAAAGACGGAAGGCCGTGCCGTTTCCAGAACGACCCTGGCGGTACGCCATAGGCCAGGCCCTTAGGCGGTTCCGCTCGGAGCACACTCAATTTTCATCAGCATACCACATTTTTTGTTAGATTGCAATGGCCAAGGTGGCACGGGTGTGGTACACTACAGAAAGAAAGGGGAGAGGAGCATGAGAGAGCTGCGGGGACGGTTTGCCCCCAGTCCCAGCGGGCGGATGCACCTGGGCAATCTGTTTTCCGGGCTGCTGGCCTGGTTATCGGTGCGCTCCGCCGGGGGGACTATGGTGCTGCGGATGGAGGACCTGGACCCGGACCGGTGCCGGGCGGAATACGCCGATCAGCTGGCTGACGATCTGCGCTGGCTGGGTCTGGACTGGGACGAGGGTTATCAGACCGGAGGACCTCATGGACCCTATACCCAAAGTGACCGTACAGAATTGTATGCGGACGCCTTCCGAGATCTGGAGAAAAGAGGGCTGATCTACCCCTGCTTCTGCACTCGGGCGGAGCGGCTGGCTGCCTCAGCGCCCCACAGGAGCGACGGACAAGTGATCTATGGTGGCAAGTGTAGACGCTTGACAGAGAAAGAGCGGGCGGAATTGGGTGAAAAACGTTGTCCCGCCTGGCGTTTGATGGTGTCTGACAGGAATATTAGCTTTACAGATAAACTGCAAGGAGCCTATACCGAAAACCTGCTCAAAGACTGCGGAGACTTCATTGTGCGCCGGTCTGACGGGGTGTATGCCTACCAGCTGGCGGTGGTATACGACGACGGGGCCATGGAGATCAATCAGGTGGTGCGGGGGCGGGATCTGCTGGATTCCACCCCCCGGCAGATTTATCTCTACGAGCTGTTGGGACTGACCCCGCCGGAGTTCTGCCACGTGCCTCTGCTGCTGGCCCCTGACGGCAGACGGCTGTCCAAGCGGGAGCGGGATCTGGATATGGGGGCTCTGCGGCAGCGGTTCACACCGGAGGGGCTGACCGGCTTACTGGCCTTCTGGGCCGGGCAGCTGGACAAGCCGGAGCCGGTGCGTCCGGCGGAGCTGGCCAAGGACTTCGACTGGGCCAAGGTTCCGGCAGGTGATATTACCATTGATCCCGGTCAACTATAAAAAAGGACGCCGCGGCAATTGCTGCGGCGTCCTTTTTATCTTTAGGAGAAACTCACGTTGCAGTCGGTGGGGACCACGCACACATAGGTGTTGCCCACGCCGAAGGTGATGGGGTTGCCGTCGGAGTCCTCATAGTAGAACTGGCCGCTGGGGGCCTGCTTGCTCCAGGTCAGCTCGGTGATCTTGCCGCCGCAGGCGAAATAGCCTTTGCCGCCGCTGGACAAGTCCACGGTGATGTGGCCCAGATAGTCGCCGGTGTTGCGGCAGGCGGTCTTGATGATGACCACGTTGGTCACCTCTACCTGCTGCTGGGTGTTGCCGTCTATGTAGGCTGCGCCGTACTCCTCTACGCCGTACTTACCGGTGTTCTCATTGTAGACAAAACGGCCGGTCTTGTAGCTGGAGACGGGAACGGTGATCTGGGTGGCGTCCACGCTGTCGGCGGGAGTACCGTCCTCAGCGAAGTTCATCTCATAGACGTAGCCGTCCTTATGGTCCAGACGGATGTTGTAGGTGGGCAGCCGGTCCATGATGGACTGGCCAGTGGTGACCACCGTGTGCTCCAGGCTGTAGCTCTGCTTACGTACCGGGTCACGCCACATCAGGTTGCTGTTTTCGGTGCTGCCCAGATAGGGGCCCCGTACCGCGTCCAGGGCGGTGACGCCCCAGGTCTTGATTTTGCTGTAGGCGTCCTCGCTGCCGCCGGCATGGAGAAACACGGCATCGTGGCCCAGTGCAACCTCCAGGTAGTAGGGACGGGCGGAGCGGATGGAGCCGATGGTGCCCACCCCATCCAGAGACTGATAGACGCCTATCATGCGAGTGATGCCGCCCTCGGCGGGGATCTCATAGATGATGTCGGCCTGAGACTGGCCCAGCTGGGGGAGAGCCTGCTTCAGGTTATTGAGCATGATGGCCACCGGACGGCGGTTGACCCACTCCTCGCCCATAGGCAGGCCGGTGAGAGGATTGAGAGGACCGTCATAAGGGGTCTCGGTGGGTGTGGGCGTAACACTTTCCACCACAGGGGCGGAGGAAGTGGGCGGCGCGGGGGAGTCCTCCGGTTCCGGAGACCCACCGCAGGCGGAGAGCAGCAGGGGCAGCGTAAGCAGCAGGGGCAGTAGTTTTTTTCCCATGACGGTATCCTCCGTTTTCTTGCCGGGCGCCCGCCGTGGGGGCCGGGGCTCCGCGGTGTGGTATCCTTATCATACTCTGTGGGACAGGCTCCCGTCAAGGTGGCCGGGATCGGGAAATTACACTTGTGATTTTACCCGGGCTTGGGTATAATGGTTATTAAGCGGCAAGCGCTTCGGAAAGGAGAACTCCATGGCACGTCACGGTTTTATCCACGACAAACTGGATATCAAGTTCCTGATCCTCTACATCATGGCGCGGGTGGCGTCTCCCATCGATTTTCACGCCCTTACCGACCTGACCATGTGCGATGACGGGGTGGACTACTTCGAGTTTGCCGAGGCGGTCTCTGAATTGGTGGAAACCGGGCACCTGACCCTGGAGAACGACCTGTACGCCATCACCGACAAGGGACGTTCCAACGGCGCCGCCTGTGAGAGCAGCCTGCCCTACACCGTCAAGCAGAAGTGCGGTGTCAATCTGGCCCGGATCAACGGCATCCTCCGGCGCAACGCCCAGGTGCGCGCCCATGTGGAGGACCGGCCGGAGGGGGGCAGCACGGTGAAGATGGAGCTGGACGACGACAAGGGCAACCTGTTTACGCTGGAGCTGTTCTGCGGTACCCGGGAACAGGCCCAGCGGATGGCCAAGGGCTTCAAGGAGGAGCCGGAGCGGGTGTATAATGATGTGATCACCGCTCTGCTGGAGTGGGAGAAAAATCGATAATTTCCCGGGAAAGAAAAAATAAGTGTTGACAAAGCCTGGTCGGGGCGCTATAATAACCGAGCAGTCTTTTGACGGGGCTGTGTTTTGCGGATGTGCTGGAACTGGTAGACTGGCTAGCTTGAGGTGCTAGTGGCCCACGGCCGTACGGGTTCGAGTCCCGTCATCCGCACCATATGCGCGAGTGGTGGAATTGGCAGACTCGCTAGATTCAGGTTCTAGTGTGCATTACGCACGTGCGGGTTCAAGTCCCGCCTCGCGCACCAAAAAAGAAGGACATCCGTGAAGTATGTCCTTCTTTTTTGGATACCTCAAGAAATCAAAATGCTCGGGGCAAGTGAATTGCCCCTGCGCCGAGGTTTTGGGCTGACAGCCCAAAACGCTCGTACGGCGCAAAAGCGCCGACGGCCCAAAGGGCCGGTTTTAAATACTGCAAGAAATGAAAGACATTGATACGGCCCGATGCAAGATGGGCCGCCATTATCCCGGAAATGGAGGACCAGGACCATGAATGAAAAGGAAGTAGGGGAGCTGCGCCGCCGGTTCAAGGCGGACAAGAGTGCCATCACCCATGTGCGGGGCTGCTACGTCAACGAAAAGAAGGAGATCGTCTCTCAGTTTAACCAGTCCCTGGCGCTGATGAGTGAGGAGGAGAGTGAAAAGCTGCTGGCCATTCTGCGCCGCACCCTCTCCGGCGGCATCGACCGCAATCTGATCGACATCAGCTTTGCCACCAAGCAGGTGGCGGAGGGGGAGGAGCACAAGCTGCTCATGGCCCTGCGGGATTCCGGACTGGGGGATGAGGAGGCTGTCCAGGCCTTTTTCCAGAAGGCCATTGACAGCCTGGATCTGGAAGGCAGCTATCTGATCCTGCTGGCTCATGACCGGTACGACGTACCCTACCGGGCCAAGGACGGCGAGACCCAGAAAGACGCCTCCGAGGAGGTCTATTCCTACATCCTGTGCAGCATCTGCCCGGTGAAGCAGACCAAGCCCGCCCTCAGCTTCCAGGCCCGGGAGAGTCGATTCTATAACCGCCAGGCCGACTGGCTGGTGTCCCCGCCGGAGGTGGGCTTTCTGTTCCCCGCCTTTGACGAGCGCACAACCAATCTCTACGACGCGCTGTATTATAACAGGGACGTGGGGGAGAACCACCAGGACTTTGCTCAGGCGGTCTTTGCCTCCCCCATCCCCATGCCCGCCCAGGCCCAGAAGGAGACCTTCCAGAACATTCTGGGGGAGACCTTGGGGGAGGAGTGCAGCTACGACGTGGTTCAGGCGGTCCATGACCAACTGAGGGAGCTGGTGGAGGAGCACAAGGAAAACAGGGAAGAGGAGCCGCTGATGGTGTCCAAGGGGGCGGTGAAGTGCGTGCTGCTGTCCTGCGGCGTGTCCGAGAGTCATGTAAACGCCTTTGACAGCCGCTACGACGACAGCTTTGGAGCGGAGACCCGGCTCAGTCCCCGGAACCTGGTGGACGCCAAGCAGGTCCAGGTCTCCATGCCCGACGTAACCATCAAGGTGTCCCCGGAGTACAGCGCTCTGGTGGAGACTCGCTCTATCAATGGGAAAAAGTACATCCTCATTCCGGCGGAAGGGGAAGTGGAGGTCAACGGGGTGCCCATCCACATCGACGGCTGACCACAAGCTGGGAATTGCATCTTTTTGAAAAATAGAGTAGAATCAGGTATCGACTTTTGCAGGGAGGCATTGCCATGGGAATCTTTAACCCGGAGCACGGTATCTACCGCCTGACGGAAAAGATAGCCGATCTGGTGATTTTGAGTGTGTTTTGGCTGGTGTGTTCCATTCCCCTGGTGACGCTGGGGCCAGCCACCACCGCGCTCTACAACACGGTGGTACGCTGTATCCTGGGCGATGAGCGCAACAGCTGGGTCCTGTTTTTCCGTACCTTCAAGCAAAATTTCAAGGTGGGTGCACTGACCAGCCTGGTGGTAGTCCCCCTGATGGCGGTGCTGGTCATCCTCCACGAGGTGCTCTATCAGATGGCTCTGACGGACGATGTGGGCTATACGCTGTTTTTTGCCTACCGGGTCTTTCTGCTACTGCCCATCGGCTTTATCTGCTACCTCTTTCCGGTGCTCTCCCGGTTTACCTTTCAGGTCAGCGGGCTGCTGGTTAACTGCGGCAAGCTGGCCATCGCACACTTGCCCAGCACCGTGCTGATGGCGGTGATCGCTTTTGTCGCCCTCATCGTATGCTCTAATGTGCCCATTCTGGTTATGTTGCTGCCCACTATCGTGACTTGTCTGCACGCCTTTCTGCTGGAGCGGATTTTCCGGCCCTATATCAAGGAGCAGCAGCCGGACATGGACGATGAAGAGGACGACGAAGATGAAATGTAAATAAATATATCAATGAAAAAGCCGCGCCGGCTTCCACGAGGGAAGCCGGCGCGGCTTTTTTGCGTCAGAGGGAGGAGTGCATCATGGTATTGATGGCCTCCTGATAGGAGAGCTGGATGTGCTCGGTGAGCAGCTGGCAGGCAGTTTCTTGCTGCTGCTGAAGAATGGCGTCCAGAATGGCGATATGCTCCTGATTGCTCACCTGATAGCGCAGGGGGCGCCATGCGGTGATGCGGATCAGGTTCAGATAGTCCACCAGACTGCGCATCAGCTGGGAGGCATACTGATTATGAAGGGTATCCACCAGCTCCAGGTGAAATTTATTGTCCAGTTCAATCAGGGGAGAGGCGGTCTGTCCGGCCCGGCCTGCCTCATCGTCCTGGTGCTCCAGCAGCAGGGTCCGCATATCGGTGGCCCACTGGAGATCCACCTGATAGAAGCACTGGCGGAGAATCATGGGCTCTAACAGGGAGCGGATCTCAAAGATATCATGGATGCTCTTGGGGGTGGGACGGGTGATCTCGATGCCTTTGCGGGGGTGAATTTGCACCAGATTGTCCTGGGCCAGCGCCAGAACGGCCTCCCGTACCGGCGTCCGGCCCAGCCCCAGGGATTCCTGAAGCTGAGACTCATTCACAAATTGGCCGGGAGCAAGTTCCTTTTGCAGGATCATGGACTTAATTTGGTCGTATGCCTGCTTGGACAGACTGGTCTCCCGTTTGGTATTAATAGGTGCCATAGGCAACTTCCTTCCGCTGCGACATACCAGAGTCAAGTGGCTGATATATCAACTGTACATTCATGTAATATATCATTCAACTGAAGTATACCAGTCTTGGAAGGACCCGTCAAGTGGGAGGGGAAATAGTTGCAAAATGAGAATGACCGCATTACTTTGCGAAAAAGAAGGGAGGCATCGGAATTATGATAGGGGATTTAAGGACATTTTCAGAACATCTTGTTGTCATATTATCACAAGAAGGAGAAAATGAAAATGAATTTCTTTGGCAGAATCGTCGGTTTATGGGTTGACAGGTCGAATAAACTGTGATATCTTCAAACCATAAAATATATCAGCAATATATCAGCTGGATATCAGCCCGGACCGAACTATGGGAGGGAACGATATGAGCAGGGCGAAGCCCTTTTTGGACGAAGATTTTCTGCTGACCACCGATACAGCCCGGTCGCTGTACCACACGGTGGCGGAGCAGATGCCCATCCTGGATTATCACTGTCACGTCAGCCCCCGGGAAATTGCCGAAAACCGGCTCTTTCATGACCTGACCCAGCTCTGGCTGGAAGGGGACCATTATAAGTGGCGGTTGATGCGGGCTAACGGGGCGGAGGAACGACTGGTGACCGGCGACGCCGATCCCTTTGAAAAGTTCCAGACCTGGGCCAAAGCGTTGGAGCGGGCTCCGGGTAATCCACTCTATCATTGGAGCCACCTGGAGCTGCGCCGCTACTTCCAGTATGACGGCCATCTGACCGGGGCCAACGCCAAAGAGGTGTGGGACCACTGCAGCAAGGTGATTGGAGATGGGATGTCCGTCCGGGATATCCTGAAAAAATCCAATGTGACCCTGCTGTGTACCACCGACGACCCGGCGGACAGCCTGGAGTGGCACGCCAAAATGGCTGCCGATGCCACCCTGGAGACCCGCGTGCTGCCCGCCTTCCGGCCCGATCAGGCGGTGAACCTGGAGAAGCCGGAGTTTGCCGCCTACCTGGAGCGGCTGGGCCAGGCGGCCGGCGTGAAGATCGACGGCTGGGACAGCCTGCTGGGGGCGCTGGAGAACCGGATGGACTTCTTCCATACCAACGGCTGCCGGGTGGCCGACCACGGACTGGACAATATCTGCTATCGGCCCGCTGGCACGGAAGAGCTGGACGCCATCCTGAAACGGCGGCTGGCCGGGGAAGAGGTGACCGGGGAAGAGAAGTGGAAGTACAAGACAGCCCTGCTTCTTTTCTTCGGAAGAGGCTATGCCAAACGAAACTGGGTGATGCAGCTTCACTTTGCCGCTCAGCGCAATAACAACACCAAGATGTACCGGCTTTTGGGACCGGATACCGGATATGACAGCATCGGGCCAGGAGTAAACCTGCCCGATCTGGCCGCCTTCCTCAGCACCCTGGAGGAGGAGGGGGCTCTGCCCAAGACCATCCTCTACTCTCTGGATCCCAACGACAACGCAGGACTCATCACCCTGATGGGCTGTTTCCAGGGACCGGGCGTGGCCGGGAAGATGCAGCACGGCGCGGCCTGGTGGTTCAACGACAATAAGGGCGGTATGGAGGCCCAGATGAAAGCCCTGGCGGCCAACGGCCTGCTGGGGAACTTTGTGGGGATGCTCACCGATTCCCGCAGCTTCCTCTCCTATACCCGGCACGAATATTTCCGGCGCATCCTGTGTGAGCTGCTGGGCGGCTGGGTAGAGAGCGGACAGCTGCCCGACGACCGGGCAGCACTGGAGGGCATGACGGCCGACATCTGTTACCGCAACAGCATTCGTTACTTTGGCTTGCAACAGTATCATTTACGGGGGGCGGAGAAGCTATGAGTATGATCAGCGTCAAGGGGTTGAAAAAGAGTTTCAAGAACCATGAGGTGCTCAAGGGCATCGACATTGAGATCCAGCCCGGTGAGGTGGTGGCCATCGTAGGGCCCTCCGGCTGCGGCAAGTCTACCTTCCTGCGCTGCCTCAACCTGCTGGAGAAGCCCTCCGGTGGACAGATCCTCTACCACGACGTGGATCTGGTCAGCGCCGACGCCAAGACGTCCACCAAGGTACTGCTCGGTATGGGCATGGTGTTCCAGCAGTTCAACCTGTTTCCCCACCTGACGGTGCTGGACAACATCATGCTGGCCCCCACCATGGTTAAGGGACAGGATAAGCAGACCAGCCAGGAGCAGGCCATGGCACTGCTCAAGACCGTGGGCCTGGAGGACAAGAAGGATGCCTACCCCAACCAGCTCTCCGGCGGCCAGCAGCAGCGTATCGCCATTGCCCGGGCTCTGGCCATGAAGCCGGAGGTCATGCTCTTCGACGAGCCCACCTCCGCTCTGGACCCCGAGATGGTAGGCGAGGTGCTGGACGTGATGAAGAAACTGGCGGCAGAGGGCATGACCATGCTGGTGGTCACCCACGAGATGGGCTTTGCCCGTGAGGCTGCCGACCGTGTGATCTTCATTGACGGCGGCTACATCGTGGAGGACAGCGAGCCAGAGGAGTTCTTCAGCCATCCCAAGAATAAGCGGCTTCAGGAGTTCTTGTGCAAAATGCTCTGATCTTCATTATATTAAGGAGGAAACGAACCATGTCTCAGATCAAGGTAGCTCGTTACAGTGATGTGAAGTACGACTTTGTCAACGGCTTTGCCAAGGTGCCGGTGCTGGAAGGGGAGTTCGACCAGGCCCACTTCGCCCACTGCGCCCTGCAGCCCGGCTGCTCCGTGACCCCTGACATCTACTCTGTGAAGGAGCACAATCAGCTGTTCATCTTCACCAAGGGCAAGGGCTACGTGACCACCCCCCGTCAGGCCTGGAACATTGTGGAGCCCGGTGTGTTCGTCCCCGAATTTGATGCGGAGCACTTCACCATCACCTGCTCCGCCGACAGCAAGCAGCCTCTGGAGTACCTGCATATCATCACCGAGCTGAGCGACTACGACAAGACCTGTCTGGTGGAGTCCCGCATGGTGCTGCCCCGGTTCCGCGGCATCTCTCAGGGCTGGACCTACGACGAGGACTTCAAGGACAACGACATCACCACTTCCATCATGCTGCTGGAGCACCGCAACCTGGGCCGTCTGTCCATGGGCTGCGTCCGGGGCAAGGGCCCGGTGGAGATTGGTCAGCACATCCACAACGAACTGGCCCAGTGGTACTTCCCCCTGCCCGGCTCCGAGTTTATCTATACCGCCGGCGGGGAAGAGGTTAAGATGACCGGCGGCGACCTGTCCTTCACCCCCACCGGCTTCTGGCACGGCAGCAAGGTGGAAGCGGACAAGACCTGCGACTACATCTGGTTCGAGATGTGCATCGACGGCTATCCCGGCGAGATCAAGTAAGATATCCATCCACTACACATTATCTATTTCAATGAAAAGGGGAATGTACCATGGCTCTGGTTCAGATTTCGAGAGGCGCTGAGGTCAAGCACAACTATGTGGACGGCGTGTCCCGGGTGCCCATCCTGGAGGGCGCTTACCATGACGCGACGGTGGAGCGCATCTCCATCCAGCCCGGCGCCGACCTGACCCCGGAGATCTTCTCCCGTCAGGAGCACAATCAGGTGTTTCTCATCACCGCCGGCAAGGGCTACATCGTCACCCCCCGCCGGGTGTTCAACATCACCGAGGTCTCCGTGTTCGTGCCCGACTTTGACAAGGAGCAGTTTACCTTCCATTGCGCCGCCGACGCCAAGGAAAATATGGAGATTGTTCACTTCGTCACCGAGCTGAGCGACTACGACAAGACCTGCCTGAAGGAGTCCCACCTGACTCTGCCCCGGTTCCGGGGTGTGTCCCAGGCCTGGCATTACAAGGAGGACTTCACCGGCGCCGATATTCAGCAGATGATGCTCATCGAGCACCGCAACCTGGGCCGCCTGTCCATGGGCGCCAACTTCGGCACCGGCCCCAACTACATCGGCCAGCACATCCACAACGAGCTGGAGCAGTGGTACATCATGCTGCCCGGCGCCTCCTTCACCTACACCGCCGAGGACGAGAAGATCCATGTGGTGGGGGGCGACGTGACCTACACCCCCCAC
This sequence comes from Flavonifractor sp. An112, assembly GCF_904377885.1. Lineage (NCBI taxonomy): Bacteria > Bacillati > Bacillota > Clostridia > Eubacteriales > Oscillospiraceae > Flavonifractor > Flavonifractor sp. An112. The sequence goes on from NZ_CAJFGT010000030.1 coordinate 25,836, forward strand.
GGCTCCCACCACGGCAGCGAGTGCGCCGAGGGCGAGAAGTTCGCCTATGTGTGGTTCGAGCTGTGTGAGAACGGCTATCCCGGCGAGATCAAGTAAGGATGGCCCGGAATTGGGAGCTGCTGGGCTCCAACAGCACCTACAGCCATGTGCCCCTGGAGGCCTGTCTGGATGAACTGGCGGAGCTTGGGTTGACGGCCCTGGACTTTGTACCCCAGACGCCCCATTTCTGGTGCAGTCATGCTGAGATGGGGGACGCCGCCGCCCTCCGGCGGATGCTGGAGGAGAGAGGCCTGCGGGCCGCGGTGGTCACCCCGCCGCCCTACCGCTATTCCATCACCGCCCCGGCGGGGATGCAGCGGCAGGCCACTCTGGACCATTACCGCCGCTGTATCCTGCTGGCGGCCTCCCTGGGGGCTGACCGGGTGGTGCTGGGGGCGGAGGGAGCCTGCTGGGATCTGGAACGGGACCGGCTGCTGGACCAGGCGGCGGAGTTGCTGGACAGGCTGTGTCCCACGGCGGCGGCAGCCGGAGTGAAGCTGCTGCTCATGCCGGTGCTGGGGCCCGATGCCCCTTTGGTCGCCCAGTCTCCCGTGCTGGGGCCGGCGGAGGAGATCCTGGGCATGATCCGCCGGGTGGACAGCCCCTGGCTGGGGACCTGTCTGGATACCAACGCTATGAGTGTGTGGGGAGACGATATCCCCGGCTGGTTTGCCCGGCTGGGGACCTGCACCGATCTGGTCCGGCTGTGCGACGGCAATTACCACGGCTGGCGGGCCTGGGGGGAGGGATGTCTGCCCATGGACCGCTATCTGGAACAGCTGGAGGCGACAGGGTACCGGGGAGAACTCTCCCTGCTGCTGCCCGGCGAGCGCTATGTGGACAGGCCCGGCCATCCGCTGAGGCAGGTCCTGGCGGCGCTGAGAACAGGGGGGAGGACATGAAGGGTATCCGACGCGACCAGCTGGTGAACATGAACCAGCACTACCGCCGGTTCTCTCTGGACTACTTCCTGGACTGCCAGCAGAAGCTGGGCTTTCGTCAGATCGAGCTGTGGTGTGGCGCTTCTCATTTCTGGCTGGACCACACCGGCTACGATGACGTATCGGTACTGAAGGGCAAGCTGAAGGATCATGGTGTGAAGGTGGTATCCATTACCGCCCCCAGCATGGCCTACCAGTACCAGTACGCGGCCCAGGACAGGGAGCAGCTGGAATACTCCTTCCGTTACTTCTCCAACGCCATCCATCTTGCCGCTGAACTGGGCGCCGACCGGGTGGTGGTCAACTCGGGCTGGGGTTATCTGGGGGAGGACCAGGATACCATGTGGAACCGGTGCCGGGATCATCTCTGCCGTCTGTGCAGGGTGGCCCAACCCCTGGGTGTAAACCTGGTGATGGAATCCCTGCGGGACGATGAGAGCAACCTGGTCTACAACCTGGAACGAGCTGTACGGATGTACCGGGAGGTGGATCACCCCAGCCTGAAAATGATGGTGGACAACATTGCCACCGGAGCGGCGGGGGAGAGCCTGGAGGACTGGTTCAAAGCTTTCGGCTCGGACCTGATCCATATGCACTTTCTGGACGGCGACCCCTGGCTCCACAACATCTGGGGAGACGGCAACACCTCCTTGTCCCAACAGATTCAAATCATGAACCAATGGAACTATACCGGCTACCTGGTGCAGGAGGTGGCGGATGAGCACTACTTCTCCGACCCCTTCGAGGCAGACCGGAAAAACCTCCGGGTACTGGAGCGGTTCCTGGAGGATTGAGCGTTATTTCCCGATGCGCCCCATCGGTAAATAAAATCAAATGTAAGGAAAGGTGAACATCATGAAGCTGAAAAGATTGATCCCCTCGGTCCTCTCTCTTGCACTGGTCTTTTCCCTGGCCGCCTGCGGCGGCGGCGGCAGCGGCAGCGCCAACACTCCCGCTCAGAATGAGACTACCCCCGCCCAGAGCGAGACCACCCCGGCTCAGACCGAGGGCGACGGCTCCCTGCAGCGCGTCCTGGACGCCGGCAAGCTGGTCATCGGCGCCGAGGGAAACTGGATTCCTTATGTGTACAACGAGGACGGCACCGGCGAGCTCACCGGCTTTGAGGTTGAGGTAGCCAAGGAAGTGGCCTCCCGCATGGGCGTGGAAGCTGAGTTCCAGATCTCCGACAGCTGGGACCCCGTTATGGCCGGTCTGGATGCGGGCCGCTGGGACATCGTCATCTGTGGCGTGAACCCCAAGCCCGAGCGTCAGGAGAAGTACGCCTGCTCCATCGCCTACGCTGAGAACCCCTTCTGCCTGGTGGTCAACGGCGACAACACCGAGATCACCTCCTTTGAGGACCTGGAGGGCAAGCTGTGCGCCAACTCTCCCTCCTCTGTGGCTGGCCAGATCGCCACTGAGTACGGCGCCACCACCGCCGACACCGACCTGACCGGTGCCATGGAGATGCTGAACACCGGCCGCGCCGACGCCCACATCAACAACGTGGCCGCCGTGGACGAGTATATGCAGAGCCGCCCCGACGTGAACGTGAAGATCGTTGCCACCTACGAGCCCAAGGAGGGCGAGGAGTATATGATCCAGTCCTCCGCCATGTGCCGCAAGGAGGACCAGGACCTGTGCAACAAGGTTTCCGAGATCCTTCAGGAGATGATCGACGACGGTACCCTGTACGACCTGACTGTTGAGTACTTTGGTCAGGCCGTGGCTGACAGCACCAGCATTTATC
>NZ_CAJFGT010000031.1:0-41683 GCF_904377885.1 Flavonifractor sp. An112
GGTCTTGCCGCAGCCGGTGGGGCCCATGAGCAGGATGTTGCTCTTCTGGAGCTCCACATCCTCCCCGCCGCCGAAGTAGATGCGCTTATAGTGGTTGTATACCGCCACGGACAGGGCCACCTTGGCGTCCTCCTGGCCGATGATATACTGATCCAGCACGTCCCGGATCTCCCGGGGGGTGGGGATCACATCGGGGATATCGGGGGACAGGGCCTCCTCCGGGTCGTAGTTGTCGTCCAGAATGCTCATGCACAGGTGGACGCACTCATTGCAGATATAGGCCCCGGGGCCGGCAATGATGCGGGCCACCTGGTCCTGGTGCTTGCCGCAAAAGGAACAGCGTACGCTTTTGCGCTCGTCGTTTTTTGGCATATCGTTACCTCGTCGTACTCTGGATTGGTTGCAGATGGGAGCAGGTAAAAAGCCGGAAAGGGAGCGGGGCGTTTTCTCCCCGCTCCCCCGCAGATTACCGGGAATAGATGACCTTGTCGATCAGGCCAAACTCCTTGGCTTCCTCAGCGGACATGAAGTTGTCGCGCTCACAGGCGGCAGTGACTTCCGCCACATTCTTGCCGGTGTTGTCGGCCAGGATCTGGTTCATACGCTTCTTGATGATCTCCAGGCGCTTGAGGTGGATGGCCATATCAGTGATCTGGCCCTGAGTGCCGGCGGAGGGCTGATGGATCATGATCTCCGCGTTGGGCAGTGCCAGGCGCTTGCCCTTGGCGCCGGAAGAGAGCAGGAAGGCCCCCATGCTGGCCGCCATACCAATGCAGATGGTGGATACATCACACTTGATGTACTGCATGGTATCATAGATGGCCATACCGTCTGTAACAGATCCGCCGGGACTGTTGATATAAAACTGGATATCCTTGTCCGGGTCCTGGGCCTCCAGGTACAGCAGCTGGGCTACCACCAGGCTGGCGGTAGTGGCATTGACCTCCTCGCCCAGGAAGATGATGCGGTCGTTGAGCAGGCGGGAGAAAATGTCGTAGGACCGCTCGCCCCGATTGGTTTGCTCCACTACATAGGGTACTAAGCTCATGATTGCGAAACTCCTTTATTCTGATGTTGGGGCGCCGGGCCTCCCTCTCAGAGACCCGGGCCCCGGACCATCCCCACCCTTGGGCAGGCTTACCTCAAAGTATGCCCGCCTCACGGCGTCTTATTCCTCAGTTTTCTCCTGAGCGGGAGCCTCCTCAGCGGGAGCCTCCTCGGTCTTCTTCTTGGTGGTGCGGCGCTTCTTGGGCTTCTCCTCGCCCTCGGCAGCCTCACCCTCGGCCTCCTCGACCTTCTTCTTGGTGGTCTTCTTCTTGGCGGGAGCCTTGCCCACCTTGGCGCTGTCATAGATGACCTGCTCGGCCTTCTGGATGGCCAGGCCCTTCTTCACGTCCTCAGCGGGAGCGGCAGCCTTCACCTGATCCAGCTCCATGTGGTACTCGTCGGCCAGACGCTTGTACTCGGCCTCCAGGTCCTCGTCGCTGATCTCAATGTTCTCAGCAGCCACAACGGCGCCCAGAGCCAGGTCACGGCGCACCCGCTCCATGGCGGCGGCGGCGGCCTGAGAGCGGACAATGTCGATGGTCATGCCGGTCATAGCCATATACTGCTCGAAGGGGATGCCCTGAGCCTGGATGCGGCGGGCCATATCCTCCACCATCTGGTCGGTCTCGTAGGCCACCATGGCGTCGGGGATCTCAACCTCCATGTTGTCCATGACCTGCTCCATGATAGCGGCCTCAAAGGCGCGCTTGGCCTGGGCCTCACGGCGCTCGGTCAGCTTGTCGGCCAGGTCCTTCTTGAAGGCCTCCAGGGTGTCAAACTCGGACACATCCTTGGCGAACTCGTCATCCACGGTGGGCAGCTGCTTCTCCTTGACCTCGTGGACCTTGACCTTGAACACCACGGGGGCGCCGGCCAGATCCTCGGCGTGATAGTCCTCGGGGAAGGTGACGTTCACGTCCTTCTCGTCGCCGGCCTTGGTGCCAACCAGCTGATCCTCAAAGCCGGGGATGAAGGCGCCGGAACCCAGCTCCAGGCTGTGGCCCTCGGCCTTGCCGCCGTCGAAGGGAACGCCGTCCTTGAAGCCCTCGAAGTCGATGACCACGGTGTCGCCGTTCTGAGCCTCACGCTCCACGGTCACCATACGGCTGGCGCGGTTGATGTAGGGCTTGAGCTCGTTGTCGATGTCCTCGTCGGTGATCTTGACCTCTTCCTTCTCAGCGGTGAGGCCCTTGTACTCGCCCAGCTTCACCTCGGGACGGACAGTGACGGTGGCCTTAAAGGTCAGGCCGTCCTTGCCGGCCTCCAGAACCTCCACGTTGGGCCAGGACACCACGTCCAGCTTCTCCTGCTCCACGGCATCGGCATAGGCCTTGGGATAGAGCTCATTGATGGCATCTTCATAGAACACGCCGGAGCCGAACATACCCTCGATGATCTTCCGGGGAGCCTTGCCCTTCCGGAAGCCGGGCACGTTGATCTTGTTGCGCTGCTTCAGATAAGCCTTCTGGACCGCGGCCTCAAACTCCTCGCCGCCGATCTCGATGACCAGCTCCACGGCGCTCTTTTCCTGCTTCTCGACGCTTTTGACATTCATCTTGTTAACTTCCTCCTGTCAGCCCCGGGGCCCGGACAGGGGTCCAGGACGGGGCAGCTTTCGCGTTATCCGTTATATATTATCAGATGTGCGCGGAAATTGCCATAGTTTTTTTCAATTATTCCAGGATTTTTTGAGGCTGGAACCCCACATAGTCCGCCGCCACCAGATGATAGACCACCGGACCGTACTTTCCTTCCACCGCCAAACGGTGGCTTCCGCCGTGCAGATGGCCGTAATAACAGGCCTCCACCTCATACTTTTCAAGCAGTGCGATGATCTCCGCACAGCGGTAGCCCTGGTACAGGGGCGGGTAGTGGAGAAAACACAGCTTCTTCCTCTCCCCCGCCGCCTTCAGGGAGGCCTCCAGCCGGATCAGTTCCCGGTTGAACACCTTCTGGTCCCCTTTTTCCTCGTAAAACCAGCCCCGGGTGCCGCACAGAGCGTACTCACCGTATTCGTAGCAGTTGTTGTGGAGGATCTTCAGGGTAGAAAAGCCCTTCTCGGCAAAAAAGCGGTTCATCTTGGATGCGGTATTCCACCAGTAGTCATGGTTGCCCTTGAGCATCAGCTTGCGGACGCCGGGCAGGCTGTCCAGAAAGGCAAAGTCGGCCTCCGCCTCCTCCAGGCTCATACCCCAGGACAGATCGCCGCACAGCACCACCGTGTCCTCCGGGCCTACCGCCTGAAAGCCCTCCCGCAGCTTGTCCACATAGCCCTCCCAGCCGCCGCCGAACACGTCCATGGGCTTATTGGAGGCCAGGGAAAGGTGGGTATCGCCAATGACAAACAGGGCCATTTACTTGAGCATCTCCAGCACCTGGTCCACCATGTGCTCCTTGGAGACGGTCTGGTTAAAGCGCACGCTCTTATTCTTGAGGGCAGCCAGAGGAGCAGGCACGGGCACGCCGGTGAGCTCGGCCAGCTGATCCAGGATAGCGGTGCCCTCCGCCAGCTCGGTGACGCCCAGGGCGCCCAGCACGCTGTCGCAGAACTTGAAGGGGCTGGCGGTGGACACCACCACAGCGGGGATCTCGTCGCCGGTCTCCTTCCGGTACTGATCCAGCACGTCAAAGGCAACGGCGGTATGAGGATCGATGAGATACTTGTGCTCCTGCCACATCTGACCGATGACCTTCTGGGTCTGGGCATCATCGCAGCAGCCGGCGGCAAAGATGCGGCTGAGCTTGGTCTGGATGGCAGGGCTTACCTTATACATTCCCACGGTGTTCAGCTGGTTCATATAGCCCCGCACCTCGGCATCGTCATGGTTGCTCAGGGCAAAGAGCATCCGCTCCAGGTTGGAGGAGATCAGGATGTCCATGGAGGGGGACATCGTATTGTAGAAGGTGCGGTTGCGGTCGTACTGACCGGTGCGGATGAAGTCGGTGAGCACGTTGTTGGCATTGGAGGCACAGATCAGCTTATTGATGGGCACGCCCATCTCCTTGGCGTAGTAGGCCGCCAGGATATTGCCGAAGTTGCCGGTGGGGACGCAGACATTGATGGGGTCCCCCTTCTGGATCTTCTCGTCCCGCAGCAGGTCGCAGTAGGCCGAGATGTAGTAGACGATCTGGGGCAGCACCCGGCCCCAGTTGATGGAGTTGGCGGAGGACAGGAAATACTCCCGCTCTGCCAGCTGCTCCCGCAGGGCCTCATCGGAGAAGAGCTTCTTCACGCCGGTCTGGGCATCGTCGAAGTTGCCCACCACGGAGCAGACTCCCACGTTGCCGCCCTCCTGGGTGTTCATCTGCAGCTCCTGGATAGCAGACACGCCGTCCTTGGGATAGAACACCAGAATGCGGGTGCGGTCCACGTCCCGGAAGCCCTCCAGGGCAGCCTTACCGGTGTCGCCGGAGGTGGCCACCAGAATGCACACCGTCTTGGACTCCTGATTCTTCTTCAGGGAGGCGGTAAGCAGGTAAGGCAGCATCTGCAGCGCCATGTCCTTGAAGGCACAGGTGGGGCCGTGCCACAGTTCCAGGCAGTAGGTCTTGTCGTCCACCTGCCGGACAGGAGCCACCTCAGGTACGTCAAACTTGGCGCCACCGTAGGCCTTGCTGGCAAAGGAGGTCAGCTCGGAGGAGGTGAAGTCGTCCAGATAGGAGTTCATCACAAAGACCGCCCGCTGCTGGTAGGACATATCCCGCATGGTATTCAGGCCGTTGGGAGACAGCTTGGGGAACACCTCGGGGGTCATGAGGCCGCCGTCGGCGGCCAGTCCCCGGGCAATGGCCTGAGCTGCGGTGCAGCGGTCCTGTTTGTTTCTCGTGCTTACATAGTACATACTTTGCTCACTACCCTCATCAGATTATTGAAGAACAGATCCTGCACCAGGGCCAGGCCGTAGCCCCGCTCCAGCAGGAAGTGGTAAAGCCGTTCATAGTCCTGGACTCCGGCCATGCTGCCGGCCAGGGGGCTGCATCCGTCCAGATCGCCCCCCAGGGCGATGTTTTTCTCGCCCCCCAGCTCCAGCCAGTGGTCCAGATGGGCGGCAATGGCCTCCAGATCCGCCTTACCGCCCACAAACTCAGCGTAGAGGTTCAGTCCCGCCACGCCGCCATGCTCTATTATGGCAGTAAATTGCTCGTCGGTCAAGTTCCGGGGATGAGAAAACGCAGACCGGCTGTTGGAATGACTGGCAAAAAAGGGACCGGACAGGGTATCCGCCACATCCCAGAAGCCCGGGTCGGACAGATGGGACACATCCACCAGCACTCCCAGCTCCTCCGCTTTGCGGACAAAGGCCTTTCCCTGAACGGTCAAGCCCTTGTCGGTGTCCTCTGCGTTGGTGCCGCCCAGAGCGTTGGCCCGGTTCCAGGTGGGATTGACCGCCCGGACACCCAAAGCACAGGCCTCCTCCAGCCGTTCCACAGAACAGTCCAGCAGCTCTGCCCCCTCTACAGACAGGAAGGCGGCCATCTTCCCGGCGGCGAAGGCCTTCTCCGCCTCCTCTGCCGTCCGGCAGTGGGTAATCACAGAGGCGTTGGCCTCCATTTCCCGGGAAAAGAGCTGGTATTCCCGCTCAAAGGTCTCCCGGGGTGTAAGCCCGGGGAAATCCTCCGGCTGACCAAAAAGGGCAAAGAATTGAGCGTACCGGCGGAAGGCTCTCCCCCGCTCCAGATCCACATGATAGGAATTGCGGCCAAAGCCGCCCCCCTCCAAGCAGCATTTCAGCACCGTATCACAGTGTCCGCCAAAGACGTCGATCTCCGGCAAGGCACCCGCCTCCTTTTAAAACGCATTTTCCCAATAGTGAAACTCCGGTTCCCGGGTAGCCATGCCCTGGGGCGCATACAGCTCCGCCACGTCGAACCGGGGCTGGAGCCCCATATCAGGGTGTTCCGCCAACCAGCACTCCGCCGTGGTACGCAGCTTCTGCTGCTTCCGCCGGTCCACCGCCGCCCGCCCGGGGGCAAAGGAATCATTCTTCCGCAGCTTCACTTCTATAAAGCATAAATACTTGTCAGTCGTTGCAATCAGGTCGATTTCTCCAAACCGGCAGTGATAACCGGCGGCAACGATGGTATAGCCCCGCTGCCGCAGCAGCTCCGCCGTCTTGGCCTCCCCCCAACGGCCCAGCAGCTTGGCCTCTCCCCCGCTCACAGCTTTTTCAGGAAGGTGCGGCGGTGGATGGGACAGGGCCCGTACTGCCGCAGCCGTTCATAGTGGAGTTTTGTGGGATATCCCTTGTGCTGCTCAAAGGCGTACTGGGGGTACTGTTCCGCCATCTCCTCCATGTACCGGTCCCGGCTCACCTTGGCCAGAATGGAGGCGGCGGCAATAGATGCCGACAGGGAATCTCCCTTTACAACTGTTGCGTGGGGCGTGGTGACGGCTCCGTGCTTTCCATGGTCCCGGTTACCGTCGATGAGGGCGAAGTCGGGCCTGACGCTCAAGCCGTCAATGGCCCGCTGCATGGCGTTCATCCGGGCGCTGAGGATATCAGTTTCATCAATCTCCTCCGCCTCTACCCATGCCACGCTCCAGGCCTGGGCCTGCTCTATAATCAGATCGTAGAGCTGATCCCGCTTTTTAGGGGTCAGCTTTTTGGAGTCGTTGAGGCCGGGGATATCTAGTTCCCGGGGCAGGATCACCGCGGCGGCGTACACCCGCCCGGCCAGGGGACCTGCCCCCGCCTCGTCGCAGCCACACACCAGTTCATGGCCCTGGGCCCAGCAGTCCCGCTCCAGTTCCCACAGATCCATATAGTATATCTCCTTTACACCTCTTGGGGAGTCTCCAGGGTAAAGTTACCCAGCTTGCCGCTGCGGTACTCCTCCAGCAGCACCCGGGCCATACGCTCGGTGTCCACCTCGCCGCCGGAGATCAAGAAGCCCCGCTTGCGGCCGCAGGCCTCCAGCAGCTCCCAGCCAGCTAAACCGGGCTGGGGCTCCACCTTGTAGCGGTCGGTGATGGCCTGGGGATACCGCTGTCCCAAAATCTCCATCAGGTGGCAGGCCAGGGTCTCCCGGTCCATGATTTCATCCTTCACCGCCCCGGTAAAGGCCAGGTGCATTCCGGTGATCTCGTCCTCAAACTTGGGCCAGAGAATGCCGGGGGTGTCCAGCAGGTCCAGGCCCGGGTCCACGTTGACCCACTGCTTGCCCCGGGTGACGCCGGGCTTGTTGCCCGCCTTGGCGGACTTCTTTTTGGCCACCTGATTGATGAAGGTGGACTTGCCTACGTTGGGCACCCCCACCACCATGGCCCGCACCGGGCGGCCCACCAGGCCTTTGGCCTTCCACTGCTCGATCTTGTCCTTCAGGGCGGACTTGATAGCGGCGGAGAATTGATTGACTCCCTTGCCGTCCCGGGCGTTGGTCTCCATGACCCACCAGCCCCGCTGGCGGAACCAGTCCCCCCACACCTTGTTCATGGCCGGGTCGGCCTGATCCGCCCGGTTGAGGATGATGAGCCGGGGCTTGTCGCCCACAATCTCATCGATATCCGGGTTGCGGCTGGAAATGGGAATGCGGGCATCGATGATCTCCGCCACCAGGTCCACCAGCTTCAGATCCGCCTGGATCTGCCGCCGGGTCTTTGTCATATGGCCGGGATACCATTGGATGTTCATGCTCCCGCCTCCTTTGGTTTGGTTAGAATAGATTTTATGCTCCATTATACACAAGATATAGTAGTTTGAAAAGAGCAAACACGCACAAAAAAGCGGCTCCGGATCAATCCGGAGCCGCTTTGCGGAACAGAGAATTTACTTGAGCCAGCCGACAGAGACACAGGAGCTGAGGCCGTACCAGGTCACGTTGCGGCCCAGGCCCTCAAAGAGGGCGCGCACGCCCACATACTCCACACCGTTGACGGTCTTGATCTCCACCTCAGCGGTCTTGTCCTCCACAGTGATGGTGGCCTTGGAGCCGTCCCGGGTCACAGTGGCGGTCAGTCCGTTGACCAGGTCGCTCAGCGGCGCATAGATCGTGCCGGGCTCAGTGTAGAAGGGACTGTTAAAGGTCAGGGGCAGGCCGTTCCACATAATGGTGGGCTTGCTGTTGTCCCGGGTAAAGACTACCTCGCCGCCGGAGACCGTCATCAGGGCCTGGGTGTCCTTGATGTCCTCCTCGGGGCAGGTCATAATATCGCGGTCCAGCACCACGAAGTCGGCCAGCTTGCCAACCTCCAGGGAGCCCTTGATGTCCTCGTTGAACTCGCCGTAGGCCGCCCAGATGGTGAAGGAGCGCAGGGCCTCCTCCCGGGTCATGCACTGCTCGGCATGCCAGCCCTCGGGCGGCTCGCCCAGACGGTCCTTGCGGGTGACCGCGGCATACAGGCCATGGTAGGGATTGACCAGTTCCACGGGGGCGTCGGAGCCGTTGATGATGATACTGCCGCTGTCAATGATGGTGCGCCAGGCGTAGGCGCCCTTCAGCCGCTCGGCGCCGATGCGGTCCTCGGCCACCAGCATATCGGAGGTGGCGTGGGTGGTCTGCATGGAGGGCAGGACCCCCATATCAATGGCCCGCTGGATGTCTTCCAGGGTCAGGATCTGGAAGTGCTCGATGCGCAGGCGGGGATCCTCTCTGGGATTCTCCTCCATCACCCGCTCATAGGCGTCCAGCAGCTGGTGGTTGGCGCCGTCGCCGATGGCGTGGCTGCCCGTCTGATAGCCGTTATCATAGGCCAGCTTCACCAGCTGGTACATCTCCTCGTCGGAGGATCTGTAATTGCCCAGATGACCGGCCCGGTCGCTGTACTCCTCCAGCATGGCGGCGGAGCGGGCCCCCAGGGAGCCGTCGCTGAACAGCTTGACCGCCCGGACGTCCATGTGTTCATTATACAGACCGTCCTGAGGCTTATTGTTGCGCAGATAATCGGCCTGAGCCCCCTCGGTGGAGGACAGGGACATCAGAATATAAGCGCGCAGCTTCAGACTGCCGTCCTCATACAGGGGCTTGTACACCTCGTTCAGGGTCTCCACGGAGGTGCCGGCGTTCATGGCCGAAGTGAGCCCGTAGGAGAACAGCTGATCCTGGGCCAGCAGCAGGGCCTGCTTCTGCTCCTCGATGGAGAACGCGGGGAGCAGGGCGCTGATCGGACTCATGGCGGTATCGGTCACACAGCCCAGCAGTTCTCCGTCCTCCGTCTTCAGATACTCGCCGCCCTGGGGATTTGGGGTATCCTTCGTGATGCCCGCCAGCTCAAAAGCCATGGAGTTCACCCAGCACATATGGCCGTCCGCCCGGGTGAGGTACACCGGGTTGTTGGGGGCCACCGCGTCCAGCTCCTCCTTGGTGGGATAGTCGCTGTCCTCCCACACGGTGTTCATCCAGCCCCGGCCGCGGATCCACTCGCCGGGCTGGGCCGCGTCGGCCGCCTCCTTCACCGCGGCCAGAATGTCCTCCTTGGGTTTCCAGAAGGCATCGATCTGAAGCAGGCTTTCGCCAAGACCGTTGATATGCATATGGCCCTCGATCAGGCCGGGGATCACGGTGTTGCCGCCCAGATCCACCACCTTGGTGCCGGCGCCGATGTAGGCCTCCACACCGGCCTCATCGCCCACATAGACCAGCCGGTCGCCCTTGACGGCAATGGCGCTGGCCACGGTGAACTCCTCATCCACCGTATAAATATTGCCGTTGCGGTATACACTGTCGGCAGCTTCGGGTGCCGCCGCAGAGGCGGGGAAGAGGGAGAGAAGCATGGTAAGTGCCAAAATCGTGCCAAGAATGCGTCCAAAGCCTTTGCGTGACATGAATTTCGCCTCCTATTTGATTCTTCTTTCTCAGTTTCCCGGTGTGTGCGATTGGGCCTATCCTCCTTTCCTCTTGCTCTTGCCTGTAGCGTATCATGAAGCATTTTCTTTTGCAAGACGGTTTTTCAAAAGTCCATTTATGCCTCTGTATTCCTCTATTCTGTCTGAAACCATTTAAAAACCTTAAAAATATTTCAGTTTCTTTATGAATTATAACCAAAACAAGAATATCAAACTTCGTCGTTCTCAATTTGGAAATGCATTTTTGTGCAAGATGGCAAATAGTTTGCATATTCTAACCACTTTTAGACATAAAAAAAGAGAGAGGCAACTGCCTCTCTCCTTTTTCGGATAAATCCAATGCGATTAGATGCGCTCCTTAACCTTGGCGCTCTTACCCACGCGGTCACGCAGATAATACAGCTTGGCGCGGCGCACCTTACCCTTGCGGACGATCTCGATCTTGTCCACAGCGGGAGCGTGGATGGGGAACACCTTCTCCACACCAACGCCGTAGGACACGCGGCGAACAGTGATGGTCTCCTCGATGCCGCCGTGCTTCTTGGCGATCACGGTGCCCTCAAAGACCTGGATACGCTCGCGGTTGCCTTCCTTGATGTGCACGTGCACACGGACGGTGTCGCCCACATTGGCCACGGGGGGCTCAGCCTTCTGATACTTGGCGCTGAAAGCCTGCATAAGATCCATTTGATTTTCCTCCTGTTGATAGGCGTTCTTACCGGCCATATTCCCGCCGTCCTTCTCTGGACAGCAGCCGCAGAGGACCGCCCTTTATTGAGTCCGAGATAGTATATCATGCCCCGCCACAAATTGCAAGCAGATTTTTCATTTTTTCTTGGTTTTCCGCAGCGGGATGGCAGACAGCCACAGAGCAACCAGCAGCAAGGTCAGGTTGCCCTCCCCTACCCGCCACAGCAACAGCGCCCCCATGGTCAGGCCCATGGACAGCCCAACGGAAAGCAGGCCCACCACCGGCTGTGCCCAGTCCTCCCTGCCCGCCAGGGTCAGCAGGCAGCTCAGCGCCCGGCCTCCGTCCAGCGGCCCCACCGGCAGCAGATTAAACAGGCCCAGAGCCAGATGGAGGCCGGTAAAGCACCACCAGGTCTCCCCCAGTCCCGAACAGAGCCAGGCACACAGCAGGTTGACCGCCGGTCCGGCCAGGGCGGCCGCCAGCTCCCGGGCGGGGCCCAGGGGACAGCGTGCAGACAGGGCCATCTCCGCCCCCACGCAGGAGAGTTTCAGCCGGGCCACTCTGCCTCCCAGCAGCCGGATGGCGGCATAATGGCCCAGCTCATGGAGGGCGCAGGCCGCCAAAGCCTGGGGCACCAACCCCCCGCTGTCCAGATAGTACAGCAGGGCCCACAGCAGCAGGGCCCCTGCCGTGATCTCCACACGCCCCCATCTCATTCAGTTGGTCTCGATATAGTAGATGGGATTGATCCGCACCCCGTTGAACCGCAACTCCAGATGCAAATGGGGTCCGGTGGTGTTGCCGGTGTCGCCGGACAGGGCCACCGTGTCCCCTGCCTTCACCGTCTGGCCCTGACTGACCAGCAGCTGACTGCAATGGGCGTAAAAGCTCTTTACCCCGTTGGCGTGGCTGATCTGGAGATAGAGGCCGTACTGATCGGGGTCGTCGCCGATATAGTCTACCACCCCATCGGCAAAGGCCTTGACCTGGGTACCGGTGTTCACTGCCAGATCCACCCCGTTGTGGAACTTCTCCTCCCCGTCCACCGGGTGCTCCCGCCAGCCAAAGGGTGAGGTGAGCACCCCCATCACCGGGCTCACTGTCTCCCCCACATCCAGCCGGTACTTATCCATGGAGGTGTTGTCCGGCAGAGCGGGACCGGTGTAGTCCACGTGCTCCACCGCCGGTTCCGGGGTGGGAGTCGGCTCTGGGGTGACCTCCGGCTGTGGCGCCGGTGTGGCGGCCACCGCCGGGGTCGCCTGGGGGTCGATCTTCAGCCCCAGGGTCCCGGTGCCTTCCTGACGGCCAAAGCCGCTGAGCCAGGCAGCCTGGGCGGCATAGAGGGCGTTCTCCCCCGCCGTTCCGCCGGTCTTGGCCTCTTCCCCGCCCAGCATCTGGCTCCAGGCATCCCCCAGGGTATCCAACATCGGCTCTCCCTTGGAGATAGACTGGCCCAGGTCGGCAAAGACCGCCTGAAAATCCGTGTCCCCCCGCAGCAGTCCCAGCACCTGCTCCCGCAGGTCGGCGATCCGCTCCGGGAAGATCCCTTTTCCGATAAATACCGCCAAAAACAGTGCCAGACAGACCACCAGCTGGGTGATCCGCCGCCTCTCCCGTGGGCCCAGCACTGTTTTTCCCTTCTTTTGTCCCGTTCTTCTGCTGGCAACCCTGCTTCGCTGCTCTCTCATGCCGGCCCGCATCCCTTCTGTATGAGTGTGGGCTATCTATATGCGGCAGAGCAGTGGTTTATGCGGACAACCCGATTTAAGGTTTGCCCCCCATGATGGCGTCCCAGTACCGTTTGGCGGCCTGTTCCACCTTGTTATCTCCGTACTGATAATAGTGACTGCCCGCCAGAGCGTCGGGCAGATACTGCTGTTTCACCCAGTGGTTGGGGAAATCGTGGGGGTAGAGGTACCCCTGCTCCCGCTCCATCCCGGCCGAATCGGCGTGGACGTTCTGGAGGTGCCGGGGATAGTCCCCCGTCTTGCCCTTGCGGATGTCAGCCTGGGCGGCGGCAATGGCCTTGTACACCGAGTTGGACTTGGGGGCGGTGGCCAGCAGGATGGCCGCCTGGGCCAGAGGCAGCCGGGCCTCGGGCAGGCCCAGCTGGAGGGCGTTGTCCACCAGAGCCTTAACGATGAGGGCCGCCTGGGGATAGGCCATGCCTACATCCTCGCTGGCCGAGCACAGCAGCCGCCGGATTGCAGTGATCAGATCCCCCGCCTCCAGCAGCCGGGCCAGATAGTGGCAGGCGGCATCCGGGTCGGAGCCCCGGAGGGACTTCATCAGGGCGGAGGCAATGTCGTAGTGGTCGTCCCCCTCCCGGTCATACCGCATGGCGGAGCGCTGAGCCACCGTCTGGGCGTCGGCCAGAGTGACAAGGAGCTTTCCTTGCTCCCGCTTGGCGGAGTTGAGGAGCAGCTCCACCGCGTTCATGGCCTTGCGCACGTCCCCGCCGCAGGCGGAGGCGATATGCTCCTTCACGCCCTCCTCGCACACTACCTCGCCCTCCAGCCGCTCCCCCATGAGTCGGATGCCCCGCTCCACGGCGGGCAGCACGTCGGCGGCGGTGAGGGGTTTGAATTCAAAGACGCTGGAGCGGCTGAGCACCGCGTTATAGACATAGAAGTAGGGATTCTCGGTGGTAGAAGCGATCAGGGTGATCTTGCCGTTCTCCATGAACTCCAGCAGAGACTGCTGCTGTTTCTTATTAAAATACTGGATCTCGTCCAGGTAGAGCAGCACCCCGTCGGGGGCCAGCATGGTGCCGATCTGAGCAGCCATGATCTCCTTGATGTCGGAGATGGAGGCGGTGGTGGCGTTGAGCCGGTGGAGGGGCCGGTTGGTGCGCTTGGCGATGATGTTAGCCACCGTGGTCTTGCCGGTGCCCGATGGGCCGTAAAACACCAGATTGGGGATGTTGCCTCCCTCAATGATGCGGCGGAGCAACCCTCCCTCCCCCAATATGTGGCGCTGGCCCACCACCTCGTCCAGAGATTGAGGCCGGATCTCGTCCGCCAAAGGCCGGTATGTCATGGGAACGACCTCCCTTAAAAGCAGAATGGAGCGGAATTACTTCCGCTCCATGCCATTTTGAACCTTTCACAAAGGTTCAAAATGTATTTGACTGAACGCGAAAGACAACCCTGACGGTTTTCTTTCACACTATCTTTCCCTCCGAAACCTTAACCCCGGAGGTTCCTTCCTCAGTCCAAGCAGAATGGAGCGGAATTACTTCCGCTCCATTCTAACACGCGTTCGAGTATTCGTAAAGGGAACGGGGCGGGAAAATTCCCGTCCCACGGGATGTTTCAGCTCCCGGAGCGCGGGGTCACCTGCCTGGTTGTCAGGTCCAGCTGGTACTGCACCCCGTCTACTGTGTAAGAAAACGTGTCCTGGCTGTCGTTCACCGACCAGTCAGAGCCTATCTTGGCCGCCGACAGCACCTGCACCCGTCCGTCCCGGTAGATGACCAGCAGTTCCTCGGAAAAATGCATCATATTCCGGTGGCGGATGGCCAGGACGGTGCCCCAGGGCGTATCCGCCTGGAACTCCGGGATGTTGGTGCCGGGGTCGCCCTTGTGGAACACCTCCCACAGCTCCTGCTGATAGGCCGCCTCCTCCAGCTTGATCACGTTGCCCTTGGTGGCACTCACCGGGGCGTCCTTATACAGCCGCAGGAAGGTAACTGCCGCCTGCTCCCGGCTGTAGGTGCCCAGCGGGTCAAAGGTCAGCGCGGAGGTAGAGGTGCTTCCCATGATGTCCAGTCCCACCACGGAAGCAATGCTGTCTATGGCCCAGATGGCCATTTCGCTATAGTCGGTATAGCCGCTGTACAGCGCAATCCGGTGGTCCTCCGGGTCCAGCTTCTGATAGACCCGGGCCAACAGACAGGCCGCCTCCTGCCGGGTAATGGTACCCTCCGGGTCATAGAGGGTGCCGTCCCCCTTGCCGTTGACCAGGCCCATGTGGTAGGCAGCCTGGATATAGCCTCGCTGCTCTCCCGTGGGCAGATCTGTGAAGCAGGAGCCGCTCTTCTCATCGGAGAACCGCTGCCACCAGGTCAGCCCGTCGCCGAAGTCCTCCTCCCCCCAGAATTCGTCGTTGCGGTCGGGGCAGTAGGTCATATAGTCGTTGACCAGCTGCTCATCGGTTCGGCCATAGGTCACGGCCAGATAGCGGATGACCATCATGGCAAACTCGCCTCGGGTCATAGGCTGCTGCCAATCCTCCTGAAGGGACTGGGGCACCAGGCCAACCTCCACCGCACGGCTCACCTCCTCTTCCGCCCAGGGAGAGGGGCCGTCCTCCACCGCCATGGCAGTAGGCAGGCAGCCCAGCAGCAATGCCAGGGAAAGGGCTAGAGATGCAATTCGTTTCATGATCATGACCTTCCTTTCTGCTTGGACGTTTCTAATCTTATTCTACTACAAAAACCCTCCAGCCGGGGCATTTGTGACAGGATTTTTATAAAAATTTCAGAAATGACACAAGGCCGCCCGAAGGCGGCCTTGTGAACAGCGCTTATTCGTACAGGGGGTATTTGGCGGTGAGCTGGGCCACCTGGGCACGCAGGTTCTCCTGGTTGCCCTCGAAGTTGGTAGCGGTCTGCCACATGACCTGGGCGATGACCTTCATGTCCTCCTCCACAAAGCCCCGGCTGGTGGCGGCGGGAGTGCCCACCCGGATACCGGAGGTGACGAAGGGCTTCTCGGGGTCATTGGGGATGGCGTTCTTGTTGACGGTGATGTTGACCTCGTCCAGGCGGTGCTCCATCTCCTTGCCGGTGAGGTGGGCGGGCCGCAGATCCACCAGCATCAGGTGGTTATCGGTGCCGCCGGACACCAGATCAAAGCCCTCCTTCAGCAGGGCGTCCGCCAGGGCGGCGGCGTTCTTCACGATCTGCTCCTGGTAGGTCTTAAACTCCGGCTTGAGGGCCTCGCCCAGAGCCACTGCCTTGGCGGCAATGATGTGCTCCAGAGGGCCGCCCTGGCTGCCCGGGAAGATGGCTGAGTCGATCTTCTTGGCCAGCTCCTCCTTGCACAGGATCATGCCGCCCCGGGGACCCCGGAGGGTCTTGTGGGTGGTGGTGGACACCACGTCGGCATAGGGCACCGGGTTGGGATGGAGCCCGGCGGCCACCAGACCGGCGATGTGTGCCATATCCACAAAGAGGTAGGCCCCCACCTCATGGGCGATGTCGGCAAAGGTCTTGAAGTCGATGATGCGGGGATAGGCGGAGGCGCCGGCCAGGATCATCTTGGGCTGATGCTTCTTGGCCAGATCCCGGACCTGGTCGTAGTCAATATACCCCTGCTCATTGACGCCATAGGCCACCATGTTGTAGTTCTTGCCGGAGAAGTTGACGGGAGAGCCGTGGGTCAGGTGGCCGCCGTTGGCCAGATCCATGCCCAGCACGGTGTCGCCGTGCTCGCACAGAGCCTGATAGACCGCGAAATTGGCGTTGGCGCCGCAGTGGGGCTGCACATTGGCGTGGTCGGCTCCGAAGAGCTGGCAGGCCCGCTTGCGGGCGATCTCCTCCACCACGTCCACGCACTGGCAGCCGCCGTAGTACCGCTTGCCGGGATAGCCCTCGGCATATTTATTGGTGAGCACCGTGCCCGCCGCGGCCAGCACCGCCTGGCTGACGAAGTTCTCAGAGGCGATGAGCTCAATGTTGCGCTGCTGCCGGGCGTACTCCGCCTCAACGGCCTGACCTACCTCCGGGTCCTGGGCGGTAAGAAACTCCATGATATCCTTGACCAATGTCTGTCGCCACCTTTCAAAATTTTAGCGATTTAACTCATTATACCGGATGATTCCCAAAATTACAATCGTCACCATAGGAAAAACCCTCTCGTTTTTTGCTGCGTTGTGTGTTATATTGTCTAACGAGGTGATCCTATGAAAGACCATCAGGATGTCATTGCCATTGTGGAGGAGCTCAAGCGCCTCTACCCCGACGCCCTGTGTTCCCTGCAATATCCCAAGCCCTATGAGCTGCTCTTCGCCGTCCGTCTGGCTGCCCAGTGCACCGACGAGCGGGTCAATATGGTCACGCCCGCCCTGTACGCCCGCTTCCCCACTCTGGAATCCCTGGCGGAGGCCGACGTCAGCGAGGTGGAGACCTACATCCACTCCACCGGCTTCTTCCGGGCCAAGGCCCGGGACATCGTGGCCGCCGCCAGGATGCTGGTGGATGTGTACGGCGGCGTGGTACCCGACAATATGGAGGACCTGCTAAAGCTGCCCGGCGTGGGCCGCAAGACCGCCAATCTGATCCTGGGCGACGTATACAAGACCCCCGGCGTGGTGGTGGCCGACACCCACTGCATCCGCATTACCGGCCTGCTGGGCCTCACCGACGGCACCAAGGACCCGGTCAAGACCGAGATGCAGCTGCGGAAAATCCTTCCCCCGGAGGAATCCAGCGACTTCTGCCACCGGATGGTGCTCCACGGCCGGGCGGTGTGCGTGGCCCGGCGGCCCGACTGCCAAAACTGTACCCTGCGGCCCTGGTGCGATCATTTCCAGAAGAGCGTTGGAGATTAAGCCGATTAGTTCCAAATAGTTTCGCCCTGTTGGGCGAGTGCCTTTCTGTGCGGACAGAAAGGCACCAAAGAACCGTCAAAGGGGAGAGGGATTTCGATTTCCCTCTCCCCTTTGAAATCCCCTCTCCTTAAAACGACCAATCAGGGGGGAGACTGCGGTCTCCCCCCTATTGGATGTACCCCCCCTGGGGACGGGCCGATGAGGACATCGGCCCCTACATCAATCTTGGAAGTCTGTTTGTAGGGGCGGGCGCCCACACCCGCCCGCCCATCCCATCTAGTCGAATTTTGTGCGTGCAATTTTGTGCACTCTCCCATATTCCACCCAAACTTTCATACTATATATCCAAGATGCGTGCAATCGCACGCAAAGCAGGATGGAGGTGTGAAAGACATGGGAAAAGAAGTCAAACACATTGGCTTACGGGTCACGCCTGAGATCCATCAGAAACTGCGGTATATTGCATCTTATGAGGGCAGAACCATCAATGGACAGGCACATTATCTGATCCAAAGCTGCATCCGGGAATTTGAAAAGGAGCACGGGCCGATTCCGGCGGAGGCATCAAAATGAGCGGGCCGCTGGGCTTTGTGCTGGACCTGCTCTTCCCGCCCAAGTGCGTGTTCTGCGGGAAGGTGCTGGACTCCGGCGAAAGCGGCTTCTGCCGGCGCTGCCAGCGGGAACTGCCCTGGCTCACCGACGGCGAAGCGGAACTGACAGGGGAATTTTTCTCTCTGTGTGCCGCGCCGCTGCGCTATCAGGCTAAGGTGCGGGATTCCATCCACCGGTACAAATTCAAAGGACGCCGTGGCTATCATAAAGTATACGGCAAATTGGTGGCCCAGTGTGTCCATGATCATTTGGACGGGCGGTACGATCTCATCACCTGGGTGCCTCTCTCCGACCGGCGAAAGAGGGAGCGTGGCTATGATCAGGCCTTCCTGCTGGCCAGCGCCGCCGCTCTGGAGCTGGGAGATGTGGCGGTGGAGACCCTGCGGAAGGAGCGGAATACCGATCCCCAGTCCGGCATCACCGAGGATGCCCAGCGCCGGGCCAATGTACTGGGCGCCTATACCCCGGTGGACCCGGAGCTGGTGGCGGGAAAGCGGGTCCTGCTCATTGACGATGTGGTAACCACCGGTTCCACCCTGTCCGAATGCGCCCGCACCCTGCGTACCATGGGGGCAGAGGATGTGGTGTGCGCCGCCCTGGCCCGGGCCAGATAGGCGGACTGACCGGTCATCTGCCGGGAAAATTCAGAAAATTAGCGGAAATTTACGTTGAAATGGCGGGCATACTTCTGTATAATATAGAGGATTCAGACTGGGGCATTGCATCCAGTCTTGTTTGACTGAGTTGGCTTTCTGGTCAGTCATCACCATTCATCATACAGAGTAAAACGTCGAGGTGCAGGTATGTTCAGTAAAGATATCGGTATCGACCTGGGTACTGCTTCTATCCTGGTCTATGTAAAGGGCAAGGGCGTGGTCCTGCGGGAGCCCTCCGTGGTGGCCATTGACAAGAATACGGGCAAGCTGCTCAAAGTAGGCACTGAGGCTCAGCAGATGCTGGGCCGTACTCCCGGCAACATCGTGGCCATCCGTCCCCTGCGGGAGGGCGTCATCTCCGACTATGACATGACCGAGCGGATGCTCAAGGAGTTTATCCGGAAGGTGACCTCCTTCCGGCTCTTCAAGCCCCGCATCGTCATCTGCGTCCCCTCCGGTATCACCGAGGTGGAGGAGCGGGCCGTCATCGACGCCGGCATCCAGGCCGGCGCCCGCCGGGTCTACCTCATTGAGGAGCCCGTGGCCGCCGCCATCGGCGCCGGTATCGACATTGCCAAGCCCGACGGACATATGATCGTGGACATCGGCGGCGGCACCACCGATATCGCCGTCATCTCTCTGTCCGGCATCGTGGAGTCCACCTCCATCAAGATTGCCGGCGATCAGTTTGACGAGGCCATTGTCAAGTATATCCGCCGCAAGCACAATGTGCTCATCGGCGAGCGCACCGCTGAGGAGCTGAAGATGCAGATCGGCTGCGTCTTCCCCCGCCCCGAGGAGCAGACCGTGGAGATCAAGGGCCGCTGCCTGATGACCGGCCTGCCCCGGGTGTTCTCCGTGTCCTCCAGCGAGATGATCGAGGCCTTTGAGGAGGTCTCCACCCGCATCCTGGAGGCCATCCACGGCGTGCTGGAGCGCACCCCTCCCGAGCTGGTGGCCGATATCTCCACCAACGGTATCTGCATGACCGGCGGCGGCTCCCTGGTCTGGGGCTTCGACAAGCTTATCGAATCCCACACCGGCATTGAGACCCACGTGGCCGACGACGCCATCTCCTGTGTGGCCTACGGCACCGGCAAGAGCCTGGACGACGTGGACTCCATGCAGGACGGTACCATCAACCTGTCCCGCCGCAAGCAGATGAATTAAATCCTGCCGATTTTCTTCCGGAGTGCTGCAATTCTTGCAGCACTCCGTTTTTTTGCTCGATGTTCGTCAAAAAATATCATACTTGACTTTTGGCCTTTTAAGTGCTAAACTGCAAAATCAGTATAAGTGCTTCCTGTATCTCTCAGATATGGGGGTGCAAACAAGGAAAAGAGGTCAATCTCATGAATAAGCGTATCTCAGCCGGACTGCTCACCGGCGCACTGGCCCTCACCCTCACCGCCTGCGGCGGCGGCACCTCCGGCGCCGCCAGTTCCCCCGCCGGCAACTCCCAGACTCCCTCCGGCGGAGAACCCGCCGCCAGCGGCGAGACCTACACCGTAGGCATCTGCCAGCAGATGACCCACGATGCGCTGGACGCCGCCACCCAGGGCTTCAAGGACGCCCTCAATGAGAAGCTGCCCGGCCAGGTGACCTTTGAGGAGCAGGACGCCGGCGGCGAATACGCCAACTGCGGCACTATTATGGACGGCTTTGTGGCCGATCAGGTGGACCTGATTCTTGCCAACGCCACCTATCCCCTCCAGGCCGCCGCCTCTGCCACCGCCGACATTCCCATTCTGGGCACCTCGGTGACCGACTACGCCACCGCCCTCTCCATCACCGACTGGACCGGCACCGTGGGCGGCAACATCTCCGGCACCTCCGACCTGGCTCCCCTGGACCAGCAGGCCGCCATGCTCAATGAGCTCTTCCCCGACGCCCAGAACGTAGGCCTGCTCTACTGCTCCGGCGAGCCCAATTCGGTCTATCAGGTACAGACCATCCAGGGCTATCTGGAGGATATGGGCTACACCTGCACCCAGTATGCCTTCACCGACGTCAACGACCTGTCCTCCGTGACCCAGACCGCCTGTGACAGTTCCGACGTGATCTACATCCCCACCGATAACACCGCCGCCGCCAACACTGAGACCATCGCCAACGTGGTTCTCCCCGCCGGCGTGCCGGTGATCGCCGGTGAGTCCGGTATCTGCTCCGGCTGCGGCGTGGCCACCCTGTCCATCAGCTACTACGACATCGGCTACAAGACCGGTGAGATGGCCGCCCAGATCCTGACCGGCGAGGCGGACATCTCCACCATGCCCATCGAGTACGCCCCCACCGTGACCAAGATGTACAACGCCGCCAACTGCGAGACTCTGGGGCTGACCATGCCTGAGGACTACGAGCCCATCGCCTGAACACCCACGCCCGGACAAAAGAGCGGAGAAGGGACTTCCCTTCTCCGCCCTTTTCCGGTATGCGATGCAAGATTTTAATCATTTGGAGGCAGAATCATGGACTTCCTGTTCTCATTTTTCAACTCTCTGCCCGGCGCCTTCGGCCAGGGACTGGCCTGGGGCATCATGGCCATCGGGGTGTATATCACCTTCCGCATCCTGGATATTGCCGACCTGACGGTGGACGGCTCCCTGGCCACCGGCGGCGCGGTGGCGGCCCTGTTTATCAGCCAGGGCTGGAACCCCTGGCTGGCCCTGCTGATGGCCGTCATCGCCGGAATGCTGGCGGGACTGATTACCGGCCTGCTCCACACCGCCTGCGGCATCCCCGCTATTCTGGCCGGTATCCTGACCCAGCTGGCCCTCTACTCCATTAACCTGCGCATCATGGCTCTCTGGAGCGACGCCAAGACCAAGGCCACCCTGGCCCTCAGCGTGGACAAGCAGGATTTGCTGGTCTCCTCCCGCTACATCCGGGAGCTTGACCTGACCAATCCCCTGTTCCTGCTGGCCATCTTTACGGTGGTGCTCATTGCCGTGCTCTACTGGTTCTTCGGCACGGAGCTGGGCTGCGCCCTGCGGGCCACCGGCGCCAATCAGGCCATGGCCCGGGCCCAGGGCATCAACACCAGCTGGTGCAAGGTACTGGGTCTGGTGGTGTCCAACGGCCTTGTGGCCCTGTCCGGCGCTCTGCTGGCCCAGTATCAGGGCAGCTCCACCGTGGATATGGGCCGTGGCGCCATCGTCATCGGCCTGGCCGCCGTCATCATCGGCGAGGTGCTGCTGGGCAAGGTGTTCCGAAACTTCGCCCTGAAGCTGCTCTCCGCCGTCATCGGCTCCATCATCTACTACATCGTGCTCCAGTTCGTGCTGCGCCTGGGCCTGGAGTCCACCGACCTGAAGCTGCTCTCCGCCGTGGTGGTGGCCCTGTTCCTCAGCATCCCCTACTGGAAGGGCAAGTACTTCACCAAGACGGTTCGAAAGGAGGCGGCGCGCAATGCTTGAGGTGCGTAATCTCTACAAGACCTTCAATGCCGGCACCATCAACGAAAAGCGGGCCATGAACGGCCTGTCCCTCACGCTAGAGGACGGGGACTTCGTTACCGTCATCGGCGGCAACGGCGCAGGCAAATCCACCCTGCTCAATCTGGTAGCCGGTGTCTTCCCTCCCGACAGCGGCACCATCTCCATTGACGGCCAGAATGTGACCAAGCTGCCCGAGCACAAGCGGGCCAAATTCATCGGCCGGGTCTTTCAGGACCCCATGATGGGTACCGCCGCCACCATGGGCATTGAGGAAAATCTGGCGCTGGCCTTCCGCCGGGGCCAGGGCCGGGGACTGCGCTACGGCATCACCAACGCCGAGCGCAAGCAGTACCGGGAGAAGCTGGCCATCCTGGGCCTGGGGCTGGAGGACCGGCTCACCAGCAAGGTGGGCCTGCTCTCAGGCGGCCAGCGGCAGGCCCTCACCCTGCTGATGGCCACCCTGAAAAAGCCCAAGCTGCTGCTGCTGGACGAGCATACCGCCGCCCTGGACCCCAAGACGGCGGCCAAGGTGCTGGAGACCACCGAGCGGATCGTCCGCCGGGACAAGCTCACCACCCTGATGATCACCCACAATATGCGGGATGCCATTGCCCACGGCAACCGGCTCATCATGATGGACAGCGGCCAGATCGTGGCGGACATCCGGGGGGAGGAGAAGCAGAATCTCACCGTTCAGGACCTGCTGGACAAATTCCATGTGGAGAATGACCGGATGCTCCTCAGCGAATAGGACAAACGAATCAAAAATGCCTGGGTACCTTGGTACCCAGGCATTTTTACTTACAGGCTCTGTATGCCCTTCTCCCGCTCATAGATGATACGCAGGCCGTCCAGCACCAGCTGGGGGTCCACCACGTCGATGAGGTCGGTGTTGTCCGCCACCATCCGGGCCAGGCCGCCGGTGGCGATCACCTTCACATCCGGTTCTCCCATTTCTTTTTTGGCCTGGCGGATCAGATACTCGATAGCCCCGATGTAGCCCATGACAGCCCCTGCCTGGATCTGGCCCACGGCGGTGGTACCCAGCACGGTGGCCGGTTTCACCAGCTCCACCCGGGGCAGCAAAGCAGTCTTTTGGAACAACCCGTCGATAGATACCCGTACCCCGGCGGTGATACAGCCGCCCAGGTACACCCCGTCCCGACTCACCGCGTCCAGGGTAGTGGCGGTGCCGAAGTCCAGCACAATCAGAGGTTTCCCGTATTTGGCCATGGCAGCGATGTCGGCCGCCGCCCGGTCGGGACCCAACCGCTCCTCACTGGCACAGGGCACATAGGGAAGCCGGGGGTCCAGTCCGTCATCCAACACCAGAGGGGTCTTGCCCACATACTTTTTCATGGCGTTGGTGAGGGTGTGCATCACCTGGGGCACCACCGAGCCGATCACCACATCCTCGATCTGGTCTAGCTCCAGGCCGAAGCGCTGGAAATACTGGCACACCAGCAGCCCCAGCTCATCAGAGGTGCGGTCGCTGTCCGTCATGGTGCGGAAGCTGCCCTTCAGCTCCGCCCCCTCATAGATGCCGAACACCATATTGGTGTTGCCCACGTCCACCGCAAGCAGCATAGCCATCCTTCCCTTCTCTTATAAATGACTGAGGTAACACACCGCGCCGCCATCCTCCAGGACAGCCACAGCGTAGGTGTGAGGTCCAAAGGTACCAACCGAACCGGGATTCACGATCCACATCCCGTTTTCAAACTCGCAGAAGGCCTCGTGGGTGTGGCCAAAGCACAGCAGATGGGCCCCTGCTTCCCTGGCCGCCCGCACCGCCATTCCCATACCCATCTTCACATGGTAGATGTGGCCGTGGGTCATCAGAATCTTACAGCCCTCCAGGGTAAAAACCCGCTCCTCCGGCAGGTCGGGCCGTCGTCCGTCGCAGTTGCCGGGGACGTAGGTTACCGGGATGTTCGGGAACTTGGCGGCCAGGTCCTCGGCGTCCCGGGCCAAATCCCCCAGGTGGAGGATGCGATCAGGGCTCTTCAGCCGCACAATATCCTCCATGTTGGCCACATTGCCATGGGAATCAGAAAAAATCAGCAGTTTCATACAATCACCTTCTCAAGGGCGGTACATATAATGAAGTGAACGCCACTATATATTAGGGATGGAGTTGATGATATGGGTCAGAACAAAACCGATCCCACCGCCGCCCTGGAGCACAACCGGGCCCTGCTGGAGCAGGTGATCCACTCCCCGGACGCCCAGCGGCTGATGGAATTGCTCAATCAAAATGCCGGCGGCAAGCTGAAAACCGCCGCCGCATCCGCCGCTCTGGGGGATACCAAAGATCTGCTGGCCATGGTGCGCCAGGTGATGCAGAACCCAGAGGGCGCCAAACTGGTGGAACGGCTCAATCAAACCGCTCCCAAACAGGACTGATTTTACGCCAAGGAGGGATGGCCCGTGGCCCAGTTGGAAGAACAACTCAACCAGATCCTGGGCAATCCCCAAGCCATGGAACAGATCATGTCCCTGGCCCAGTCCCTCTCGGGCAAGCAGGAGGAGCAGGCATCCGAACAGCCCGCGGCAGAACCGGAGTCTGAACCGGCCGACCAGCCGCCGGCAGAGAGCGACGCTCCCTCCCCCCTGTCCGCCCTGGACGGGCTGGACCCCAGGCTGCTGCGGATGGGGATGGGGCTTTTGTCGGAGTATTCCGCCCAGGACGATAAAAAGACCGCCCTGCTGGCCGCACTCAAGCCCTTTCTCAAGCCGGAGCGGCAGGAAAAGATGGATCAGGCCGTCCGCATCGCCCGGCTTACCCGGGTGATCCGGACAGCGCTGCGGATGTTCCGTGACCGCGGAGAGGAGGAGGACGATGTATAACCGCTACATCCCCAACGGCACCTCCTATACCAGGATACCCCAGGAGGATGCCCCCTCTCCCCCGCCCCGGGAAGAGAAGCGCCCCCCAAAGGCGGGGGGCAAAAAGAAAGCAGGCGCGCTGGGTGAGCTGCTGAAAAGCCTGAAGCTGGACAGTCTGGACACCGGGGATGTGCTGCTTCTGCTCATCCTGCTCTTTCTCTTTCTGGAGGGGGACGACATGGAACTGGTCATCACCCTGGCTCTGGTGCTGCTGTTGGGACTCAATTAACTCAGGTCGTGGAGCACCGTACCATCGGGCAGCACAAAGGATGCGTTTTCCGGCACGGGCCGGTCCACCGAAAAGGCGCTCATCCGATAAATCAGCTGACCTTCCAGCCTGGTTTCCGCACAGGAGAGCAAGCCGCTGTCCGTGGAGATCCAGTATCGCTCTACATAACCCTGACTGTCAGGCACGGTCTCCACAAAGATGCAGGAGACGCCCTCCTTATCCTCATAGCCGGCATCGGCAATATCCGACTGCTTCAGCTTGAGCACATCCTCATAGGTGGGGATACGCTGACCTTCCAGATCGGCGGAGTCCTCATCCGCCGCCCCGGTAAGCACCCGGCTATTCCCCTCGTACCAGAGCCAGAACTGATCATCCCCTACAATGGAATAGCGGACGGTACCTCCGGGCAGCGTGGCAGTGGTGTGGGTCCAGCCATCATCCACCCACACGGTAGCGTGGGTAACACCGCTCTGGCCCTCTCCCCAGAAATCCTCAATGGTCACATTCCGTCCGTAACTCTCCGGCCGAGTCAGGGTGTGCTCCACCACATACTGTACTGTCTCAGTGGTGATCTCCACCCGCACATACTCCTCCTCCCCTGCCGGCTCCTGGGACTGGCTGGCCGCCGGGGTAGGAAGCTGGATTTTGGCGGTATCAGGCGCAAAAAGGCCGAGCCCAAAGCTGGAGAGCATGGCGACAGTAATGACGATGCCGATGAGCACCACCAGGATATTCCGATTGCGCCGTTCCATGCCGCTCCCTCCTCAGGCTCGACCAAGGGATCTGATCTATTCACAAACTTGCTTAAACGCCGAACTCCTCCGGCTTATCACTTCTCAGGCCGAACTGCCACTCGATAGCATCCACAATTCTGCGGCAGGCAAAGCCGTCGCCGTAGGGGTTGACTGCGTGGGCCATTTCATGGTAGGCCTTCTCGTCGGTCAGCAGCTCAGAAGCCATACGGAAGATGGTCTCCTCCTCAGTACCGGCGATCTTGACGGTACCGGCTTCCACGGCCTCGGGCCGCTCAGTCTCCCGCCGCAGGACAAGCACAGGCCGTCCCAGGGCCGGGGCCTCCTCCTGCAAGCCGCCGGAGTCGGTCATCACCAAATAGGACCGGGCCATCAGGTTGTGCATCTCCTCCACATCCAGAGGATCGATGAGGTGGATGCGCTGGTGGCCGGACAGGTACTTGGCCGCCGCCTCCCGCACCACGGGAGACAGGTGGACCGGATACACCAGTTCCACATCCTCAAAGGACTCCGCCACCCGGCGGAGGGCGGTCATGATATTGGCCATGGGCTGGCCGTAATTCTCCCGCCGGTGACAGGTGACCAGAATGATTTTTTTGTGCTCATAGTCCAGCTGGTTGAGCAGCTCAGTCGAAAAGTGATAATCCTTTACAACCGTTGTCTTAAGGGCGTCAATGACGGTATTGCCGGTGATAAACACCCCGTCGGTGATGTCCTCCCGGGCCAGATTGGCCACGTTACTCTTCGTGGGACAGAAATGCAGGTCGGCAATGTCGCCCACCAGCTTCCGGTTCATCTCCTCCGGGAAGGGGGAGTACTTGTCCCACGTCCGCAGGCCGGCCTCCACATGGCCCACCTTGACCTGATGGTAGAAGGCGGCCAGAGCACCGGCAAAGGTGGTGGAGGTGTCGCCGTGAACCAGCACCAGATCGGGCTTGGCCTGCTCCAGCACCTCCTCCATGCCCAGCAGGCACTTGGTGGTGATGGTGGACAGAGTCTGTCGGGGCTCCATGATATTCAGGTCATAGTCCGGCTTCAGATGGAAGATGTCCAGCACGGAGTCCAGCATCTGGCGGTGCTGGGCAGTGACGCAGCAGATGGAGGTGATGCCCGGACGGTTTTGAAGCTCCTGCACCAGGGGGGCCATTTTAATGGCCTCCGGCCGGGTGCCGAAGATGGTCATAACACGGATCTCTTTCATTTCTGCTCCTCCTCCGGACTTTCTTCCGGCTGCTCCTCAGATGCTTTTCCCTTCTCCATATCCTTCCGGTTATTGCTCAGGAAGATATGTCCGGCAATGGCGCCGGCAAAACACAGGGCCATCAGCAGCAGCATGGCCTTCACCGGTCCGCTGGTGGTGAGCACCACGGCGGACAGACCCAGAATACCGCTGATGATATAGAGCACCGCCACCGCCTGCTTCTGGTTGAAGCCCATATCGATGAGCCGGTGATGCACATGGCTGCGGTCAGCGTGCATGGGACTCTGGCCGTGGGCAATGCGGCGGATGAAGGCAAAACAGGTGTCGAAGATGGGCAGGCCCAGCATCAGGAAGGGCACGGCAAAGGAGATAATGGTATAGAACTTGAACAGGCCGTTGACCGACACCACCGCCAGGATATAGCCCAGGAAGGTGGAGCCGGTGTCGCCCATGAAGATCTTGGCGGGGTTCATGTTGTAGGGCAAAAAGCCGATACACCCGCCGGCCAGAGCGGCCATAAGCAGGGCCACGTCGCCCTCGCTGACCACCAGGGCGATGACCAGCAGCGTCATGGAGCTGATGGTGGAGACACCGCAGGCCAGGCCGTCCAGGCCGTCGATCAGGTTGACGGCGTTGGTGATGGCAACGATCCACAGCACCGTCACCGGGATGGACAGCCAGCCCAGGTCCCAGTACAGATTGGAAGAGAAGACGTTGGGATTGGACAGGGTCTCGATGACATTGCCCGAGAGCACCGCCACCAGGGCGGCGCCGATCTGGATCAGAAACTTCAGCTTGGCGCCCAGAGCATAGATATCGTCAAAAATACCCAGCACCACGATGATGGTGGCGCCCAGCAGCATTCCCCGCATCTGGGCGTTCAGATCCAGGAAGAGCAGTACGCTGAGCAGGAAGCCCAGGTAAATGGCAAGGCCTCCCATCCGGGGAATAGGATGATCGTGCATCCGGCGGTTGTCCTTGGGTACGTCCACCGCGCCCACCTTAAAGGCCAGGCTCTTGACCACCGGCGTGGCAATCAGCGCCACCAGAAAGGCCACCACCAGAGCGGCCGCCACCATCCCCAGCAGGGGAAGCTCGGAATTGATTGGCATAGGAAAGATGCTCCTTTATCTCTCAGCGGGGGATGAAGCCCACTTTTTTATGGACCTTACGCAGGGTCCGCTGGGCCACCGAGGCGGCCTTCTCTGCGCCGGCGCGGTACAGGCCCTCCAGATAGGCCTTGTCGCCCAGCAGGCGCACCGTCTCCTCCCGGACAGGCCGGAGCAGTTCCACCACGGCCGCACCCACAGCGGGCTTGAAGGCGCCGTAGCCCTTGCCCTCAAACTCCACCTCGATCTGCTCATAGGTCTTGCCGGTAACGGCGGCATAGATGTCGATGAGGGTGGCCACGCCGGGCTTGTTGGCACGGTCATAGCGGACACAGTTTTCCGTGTCGCTGTCGGTGATCGCACGCTTGAACTTGCGCATAATATCGTCGGGGCTGTCCATCAGGTAGACGCAGCCCTCGGGGATGGACTTGCTCATCTTGCTGTCGGGCTGGTTCAGGCTCATGACCCGGGCGCCCACCTTGGGGATATAGGCGTCAGGCATGGTGAACACATCGCCGTAGATGCCGTTGAAGCGCTGGACAATGTTGCGGGTGAGCTCCACGTGCTGCTTCTGGTCCTCCCCCACCGGCACCAGGTCGGCCTGATAGAGCATGATATCAGCGGCCATCAGGGAGGGGTAGGTGAACAGGCCGGCGTTGACGTTGTCGGCGTGCTTGGCGGACTTGTCCTTGAACTGGGTCATGCGGGACAGCTCACCGAACATGGTGTAGCAGTTGAGCACCCAGGCCAGCTCGGCATGGGCGGGGACGTGGGACTGGATGAACAGGATGGACTTCTCCGGGTCGATGCCGCAGGCCACCAGCTGGGCAAAGAGCTCGATGGTCTGGCGGCGGAGGGCGGCGGGGTCCTGCCGCACGGTAATGGCGTGCTCATCCACCACACAGTAGACACAGTTATATTCGTCCTGCAGGGCTACCCAGTTGCGCAGGGCTCCCAGATAGTTGCCCAGGTGGAGGGCGCCGCTGGGCTGGATGCCGCTGAAGATGACTTTCTTATTCGTTTCCATAACAGGTTCACACCCTTGTCAAGAGATTTCTGCATAGTTGACGATATAATACCACATTTCCCGGCGGTTGACAAGAATAACAGGGCCGCACTATTGACAATTCTAGGGCTGAAACGGTAGAATAAAGGTTACGATTTGACACCCGTCACCCGGGTATTTTGTTCAACGGAGGGATCTGTATGGATCTGAACTGGTTTGAGGAACTGGAGGGCCGCATCCCCCACGACGGCGTGCGCACCCGTTTCGCCCCTTCCCCCACGGGCTATATGCACGTCGGCAACCTGCGTACCGCCCTGTACACCTGGCTCATCGCCCGTCACAACGGCGGTAAATTCATTCTCCGCATCGAGGACACCGACCAGGGCCGTCTGGTGGAGGGCGCCACCGACGTCATCTACAACACCCTGCGCAAGTGCGGCCTGACCTGGGACGAGGGTCCCGATCTGGGCGGCCCTGTGGGCCCCTACATCCAGACCCAGCGCCGTGACCTGTACGGCAAGTTTGCCGAGCTGCTGGTGGAGAAGGGCCACGCCTACTACTGCTTCTGTGAAAAGACCGAATCCGAGGAGGACTCCGGCGATTTTGACCGGGCCGCCGATCCCTGCCGGGATCTGGACCCGGAGGTTGCCAAGGCCCGGGTGGCCGCCGGCGAGCCCTACGTCATCCGCCAGCGCATCCCTGCTGAGGGCACCACCACCTTCTCCGACGCTGTGTTCGGCGATATCACCGTGGAGAACAAGACCCTGGACGACCAGGTGCTCATGAAGCGGGACGGTCTGCCCACCTATAACTTTGCCAACGTTATCGACGACCATCTCATGGGCATCACCCATGTGGTACGCGGCTCCGAGTACCTGTCCTCCGCCCCCAAGTACAACCTGCTGTACGAGGGCTTCGGCTGGGAGGTGCCCACCTATATCCACTGCTCCCCCGTTATGCGTGACCAGCACAACAAGATGAGCAAGCGCAAGGGTGACCCCTCCTACGAGGACCTCATCGCCATGGGCTACCTGTCCGAGGCAGTGGTGAACTACGTCACCCTGCTGGGTTGGTCCCCCAAGGGCGAGTATGCTGAGCGGGAGTTCTTCACCCTCAGCGAGTTGGCTGATGTGTTCGACATCGGCGGTATCTCCAAGTCCCCCGCCATCTTTGACATCGAAAAGCTGAAATACTTCAACGCCAACTATCTCCGCGCCCTCTCCCCCGAGGCCTTCTATGAGGGTGCCGAGCCCTACCTGAAGGAAGCCGTCAAGACCGAGGGCATTGACCTGAAGCTCATCGCTCCCCTGGTGCAGCCCCGGTGCGACACCTGGCTGGACATCGCTCCTCAGGTGGACTTCTTCGACGCCCTGCCCGAGTACTCCAATGAGCTTTACTGCCACAAGAAGATGAAGACCAACGAGGAGAACTCCCTGGAGGCCCTGGAGCAGGTGCTGCCCGTGCTGGAGAATCTGCCCGAGTGGACCTACGACGCCATCCACGACGCCCTCATCGGCCTGGCTCAGAAGCTGGAGCTGAAGAACGGCCGCATCATGTGGCCGGTGCGTACCGCCCTGTCTGGTAAGGCGGTCACCCCCGGCGGCGCGGTAGAGCTGTGCCACATTCTGGGCAAGGAGGAGACCCTCCGCCGCATCAAGCTGGGTATGGCTCAGCTGGCAAAATAAGTGTCACATAGTATGCCCCCTTTTCCCCATACTAGAGGAAAAGGGGGCGTTTTTATGTCAAAACAAAAGATTCGGGTGCTGGCTGTCAGCTTTCTGGCGGCGGCCTTCGCCATCACCGCCGGCTTTGCCATCCAGGGCCACGCCCAGGCCAGGCAGTACCGGCGGCTGCTGGACAACGGCTACCGCCATGCCTTCGCCGAGCTGACCACCGCCACGGGGGAACTGGAGGTGGCCCTGACCAAAATGAGCCACGCCACCTCCCCCGCCCTGTTCGCCTCCCTGTGCACCCAGGCCTACTCCAAGGCTCAGGCCGCCCAGGCTGCTCTGGGCGAGCTGCCCTACGGCAATGTGGAGCTGGAGCAGACTGCCGCCTTCCTGGCCCGGGCGGGTGATTACGCCATGGCCCTGGCCCAGGGGACCTCAGCGGAGCTGGTATGCACCGACGAGCACCGAGACGCCCTGTTCCAGCTGTCCGAGGCGGCCGGCGAACTCTCCCTCACCCTGGAGACCCTCCAGGCCCAGCTCACCGCCGGGGCCATCCGGCCGGAGGAACTGGCGGAGGCCCAGGACCGGCTGGCGGCCAGCGACGGCCAGGAGCAGGTCAGCGGCGGCTCCGCCTTCCAGAGCGTGGAGGCCGACTTCCCCGAGGTGCCCACTCTGATCTACGACGGCCCCTTCTCGGAGCATCTGGATGGACGCACCCCCAGGATGCTGGAGGGCCTGCCCCAGGTCACCGAGGCGGAGGCCCGTGAGGCGGCGGCAGCCTTCCTGGGGCTGCGGCCCGAGGTGTTCACCCTCACCGCCAAGTCTGAGGGCAGCCTGCCCGCCTACGGCTTCACCGCCCTGGTGGACGGCGGACAGCTCTATATCCAGGTCACCTGTCAGGGCGGACAGATCCTGGAGGTATTCTCCTCCCGTACCGCCGGAGAGCCGGTGCTCAGCCGGACGGAGGGCTGTGAAAAAGCCGCCGCCTTCCTGGCGGAAAAAGGCTACGCCAATATGGCCCCCAGCTATTTCATAGAGCAGGACGGAGTGCTGGCAATCAACTTTGCCCCGGTGGAGAACGGCGTCTACTGCTACCCCGATCTGGTGAAGGTGTCGGTGGACCTGGACACCGGCGAGGTGGTGGGCTTTGAGGCGGCGGGCTACCTGACCCACCACGGCAGCCGGGACCTGTCCTCCCCCGCCGTGGACGCCCAGACCGCCCAGGCCCTGGTGGACGACTCCCTCACCGTTCTCTCCCACCAGTTGGCTCTCATCCCCACCGGCGGCGAATACGAGGTATTATGCCACGAATTCAAGTGCCAGGCCCAGGACGGCACCCATGTTCT
Source organism: Flavonifractor sp. An112 (assembly GCF_904377885.1). Lineage (NCBI taxonomy): Bacteria > Bacillati > Bacillota > Clostridia > Eubacteriales > Oscillospiraceae > Flavonifractor > Flavonifractor sp. An112. The sequence goes on from NZ_CAJFGT010000031.1 coordinate 31,984, forward strand.
CATCTACGTCAACGCCCAAACCGGCAAGCAGCAGCACATTCTCCTTCTTCTGGAGGCCGAAAACGGCACCTTGGTTCTATGATAAAAGCCACAGCAGGCGTACAGTTGTATGCCTGCTGTGGCTTTTTTTGCGGAAATTGGTAGAACCAAAAGTTTGGAACGAATAGTTTCTTCTTCATGGATTGACAAAGAATTAACAATGTGCCATAATAGGGGCCGTAAGATCGTTAAACATTTAACGATCAAAATTTAATGAGACATACGGAGGTATTTACCATGTCCCGTTTTACCCTTCCCAGAGACATCTATTACGGCCCCAACGCCCTGGAAAATCTGAAGAATCTGAAGGGCACCCGCGCGGTACTGGTGCTGGGCGGCGGCTCCATGAAGCGCTTCGGCTTTGTGGACAAGGCGGTTGCCTATCTGAAGGAAGCCGGTATTGAGACCAAGCTCATCGAGAACGTGGAGCCCGATCCCTCTGTGGAGACCGTCATGAGCGGCGCTGCCGTGATGCGGGAATTCCAGCCCGACTGGATCATCTCCATGGGCGGCGGCTCCCCCATCGACGCCGCCAAGGCAATGTGGGCCTTCTATGAATACCCCGAGACCACCTTTGAGGATCTGATCACCCCCTTCTCCTTCCCCGAGCTGCGTCAGAAAGCCAAGTTCTGCGCCATCCCCTCTACCTCCGGCACTGCCACCGAGGTCACCGCCTTCTCCGTCATCACCGACTATCAGAAGGGCATCAAGTATCCTCTGGCCGACTTCAACATCACCCCCGACGTGGCCATCATCGACCCCGCTCTGGCCGAAACCATGCCCCCCAAGCTGGTGGCTCACACCGGCATGGACGCTCTGACTCACGCCATCGAGGCCTATGTGTCCACCCTGCACACCGTCTTTACCGATCCTCTGGCCCTGAAGGCCATTGACATTGTGAACCATGATCTCATCAAGTCCTACAACGGCGACATGACTTGCCGTGAGGAGATGCACTACGGTCAGTGCCTGGCCGGTATGGCTTTCTCCAACGCTCTGCTGGGCATCGTTCACTCCATGGCCCACAAGACCGGCGCCGCCTTCTCCACCGGCCACATCACCCATGGCCTGGCCAACGCCATGTACCTGCCCTACGTCATCGCCTACAACGCGAAAGCGCCCGGCGTGGCGGAGCGCTATGCTGACATCGCGAAGACCATGGGCATCACCGGCACCGTGGAGGAGTGCGTGGAGGGCCTGCGTGCCAAGATCCGCTCCATGAACGACGCCATGGGCATCCCCAACACCCTGAAGGACTTCGGCATCATCGAGGACGAGTTCAAGGAGAAGCTGACCGCCATCGCCACCAACGCGGTGGGCGACGCCTGCACCGGCTCCAACCCCCGTCCCATCGATCCCGAGACCATGGCCAAGCTCTTCACCTGCATCTACTACGGTGAAGAAGTCAACTTCTGATCTCCCACAAACCCTTACCCATACATACAAGAGGAGCGCAGCTGTCGGGCTGCGCTCCTCTTGTATGTTATCTTTTTGATCAGACGCGAAAGACAACCCTGACGGTTTATCTCCGCGCTAAGTGCCGCCACCTTGTGGCGGTTGCGCTTCGAATCGCCCTGCGGGGCAGTCTTTCACACTATCTTTCCCTCCGAAATCTGGGCCATACAGGTTTTGGGGCAGTCTCATAAAGATAGGAGGAGCGCAGTCCGGCGACTGCGCTCCTCTTGTTTGATTTGATTACAGCTCTTTGACATAGAAATAGTGGCCGTAGCTGCCGGTCCCCTGCTCTACCGCACCGAAGCGGTGGTAGCCCATCTTCTCATAGAAGCGGGGGGCCTGAAAGCCGAAGGTATTCAGCTCCAGCCGCTTGGCGCCCTGCCGGGCTGCGTTCTCCTCCAGCTGCTCCAGGATGCAGGCTCCCAGACCGGCGCCCCGGTGGTCCTCTGCCATCCACAGCACATCCAGCATGGCCAGCTCCCCCATCCGGAAGGCATCGCAGCCGCCGATGATCCGCCCGGCCTGGTCGGCAACCACCAGGGACAGATCCGCCGTATCCGGCACAAACTTCCGGTTATAGGCCCGCAGTCCGGCGTGGATGGCCTCACCGGCCCTCTCGTCGGCGGGACGGATTACAAACTGCTCCATTCCCATCACTCCATATCAAAGGGGGGCATATCCCGGCTCTGGGGAATGGCATCCCCCTCAAACTCCAGCTCGTCGGGCACCGGCTCCGGCGCACTGCCGGCCATGTCCTGCTTGAACTGCATCTCCTGCCACTGTTCCTTACTGATGAGTACCTGCCGGGGCTTGGAGCCCTCAAAGGGTCCAACGACCCCCTTCTCCTCCATCTGATCCACCAGACGGGCGGCGCGGGAGTAGCCCAGCTTGAGCCGCCGCTGGAGCATGGACACACTGGCCATGCCGGTCTCCACCACCACTTCGATGGCGGCGGGAAGCAGCTCGTCGTAGTCGTCTCCCACATCCTCGGGTGCGGAGCCGCCCACGCCCTTGGAGCCCTTTTCCTTCTCGGCGGCGTGCTTTTCGATGTCGTGCATAATCTCCTGATCGTACTCGGCCCCGCCGCTGTTCTGCTTGATGAAGCCCACCACGGCGGCCACCTCCTCATCGGAGATCAGGCAGCCCTGAACACGCTGGGGCTTCCCGGAGCCCAGGGGGAAATACAGCATATCGCCCCGGCCCACCAGCTTTTCCGCGCCGGTGGTATCAAGAATAATACGGGACTCCAGAGAGGAGGCCACGGCGAAGGCGATACGGCTGGGGATGTTGGCCTTCATCAGGCCGGTGATCACGTCGGCAGAGGGCCGCTGGGTGGCGATGATGAGGTGCATACCGGCGGCACGGCCCATCTGGGCAACCCGGCAGATGGATTCCTCCACCTCCTTGGCGGCCACCAGCATCAGGTCGGCCAGCTCGTCGATGACCACCACGATCTGGGGCATCTTCTCCATGTCGTCGGTCTTGGCGGCGTGGGCATTGTAGGAGGCCAGGTCCCGGACGCCGATCTCGGAGAACGCCCGGTATCGCTTCATCATCTCCACCACCGCCCATTGGAGAGCGCCGGCGGCCTTCTTGGGGTCGGTAACCACCGGGATGAGCAGATGAGGAATGCCGTTGTAGATGCCCAGCTCCACCATCTTTGGGTCCACCATGATGAGGCGGACCTCCTCCGGGGTGGCCTTGTACAGCAGGGAGATAATGAGGGAGTTGGTACACACCGACTTACCGGAGCCAGTGGTACCGGCGATCAGCAGGTGGGGCAGCTTGGCGATGTTGCCCACAATATTGTTGCCGCCGATGTCCTTGCCCACGGCAAAGGATACCTTGGAGGGGTTGTCCCGGAATTCCCGGGAGTCGATGACGTCATGGATGTACACCGGGGACACCAAGCGGTTGGGTACCTCGATGCCCACCATGGAGATTTGGTTGGGGATGGGGGCGATACGCACGCCGGTGGCGCCCAGAGCCAGAGCGATGTCGTCGGCCAGGTTGGTCAGCTTGTTGAGCCGCACGCCCTGATCCAGCTCCAGCTCATACCGGGTCACCGAGGGGCCCCGGGTCACGTTGGAGATGCTGGCGTCGATGCCGAAGGAACGGATGGTGTCGGACAGACGGGCCTGATTGACCCGCAGCTCCCCCGCCACATCGGAGCTGGATACCCCCTCCCCTTCCGTCAACAGCGAGACAGGGGGATACTGGTAAGCCACAGGCTCTTCCTCCAGGCTTCGGGCAATGTCCTGGGCCACCTCGGCGGCAACCTGGGCGGTCTCCTCCTTCTGGCGGGCCTTGGCGGAGGTGGGGGGCACGGCGGGCTCCCGCACGATCTCAGGCACAGGCTGAGTCTCCGGAATGGGTTCCGGCTCCGGCTGGACCACAGGCTGGGGCTGGACGGCCTCTTGCCGGATCTCCGCCGGAGCGGCAAAGGGCAGGGCCTCCTCCTCCGGCGCCTCCGTCTGGGCCTGGGTAGTGCCGGTCAGCACCTGGTCGGGGGTGGGCACCGAAGGCTTGCGGTTGAAGAAGCGCTCCTTCTTCTCAATGGGCTTGGGCTCCCGCTTCTTGCCCACCAGGGGACCGTCGTCCACCGGGATGTCGATCTGGGGCTGCTGTCTGCGGCCCTCCCGGACAGGTTCCGGCTCACGCTCGGCTTTCTTCCGGCGGGGACGGGGCTCGGGGATCTCCTCCTCCTCGTACTCCGGACGGCTGCGAAGCCTGTCCACCACATCGGTGGGAGAAATATGGAAGCACACCATAACCAGGATCACAGCCAGCAGCACAAAAATGATACCGGCGCCGATCTTGCTGAACACAGCCGTGAGACCCAGTGCAATCACACCGCTGATCACACCGCCGCTGGCCAAAGCCTCGCCCTGTTTCCAGAGCAGTTCCGGCAGCTTCATATCCCAGGCATAGGCAGCCTGGGCCAGCAGCAGGTGGAAGAAGCCGCCTGCCAGCACCGGCAGCAGCAGAGCGCACCACACCCGAAGCCGCACCGGGCGGCCCCGATGGAAGGCCAGAATACCGCTGGCCACCAACAGCATGGGAGGCAGCAGCAGATAGCCGTAGCCGATGAGGCCCTTGACCAGTCCGCAGAAGAAGTCGATGAAGATGGCCTGGATGTGGAAATAGCCCAGCGCAGCGAAGATGGCCAGCAGCAAACACACCACGGCCCCCACCTCCCGCCGGACCGGGCGGGGGGCGGGCTTTTTGCGGCTGGATGTGGTGCGGGAAGAGGAGGACCGGCTGGAAGAGGCAGTCCGCTTCCCTCCGGTGCTTTTCTTCTTTGCGGTGGCCATGGTATCAGATCCTTTCAGGGTCGGGTTTCCCGCCCACAGGTGGGCGGTGCCGATTTACATCATAACGGTTTTCACAATGCCGGCGATGAGGCTGCCCAGGCCCACCGCCCAGCAGTAGTAGGCGAACTTGCCGAACTTGCCCTTGTCGGACAGGCTCTTGACCAACCGAATGGCGAAATAGCCTACCACGGCAGCCACCGCCACACCCACCAGGTACATGGGCAGTTCAGAGGTTACAAAGCCGCTCTCCGCCGCGTCCTTCAGTTCCAAAATATTGGCGCCCACAATGGCGGGCATGGACATGAGGAAGGAAAAGCGGACGGCAAAGGCCCGGTCAAAGCCCCGCAGCATACCCACGGAGATGGTGGTACCGGAGCGGGACAGGCCGGGGATCACCGCCAGCGCCTGGCCGCAGCCCACGATGAGAGCGTCCACCACGGTGGCGTTCTTGGCGGTCTTGCGACCATGAGCCAGCCGGTCAGAGAAAAAAAGGATAAAGCCGGTGGCCAGCAGCGCAATGGACACCATAATGGAACTGGCAAACAGAGCGTTTACCGCATCCTGGAGCAGCACCATTATAAACAGGGGCAGAGTGGCGATGATGATGAGCATTACCATCCGCCGGGCAGGGGGTGGAGGTGTACCGGTGTCCTTCCCTGCCAGGGCGGCAATACCCAGGAAGAATTCCCGGATCATCTCCGCCACATCCTTCCAATAGACCACCAGCACCGAGAGCAGGGTACCGAAGTGGAGCATCACCGTAAACATCATGTACTTCTCTTCTACGTTCTCCATACCGAAGAACTGCTGGAACAGGGCCAGGTGGCCGGAGCTGGAGATGGGCAGAAACTCCGCCACACCCTGGATGATCCCCATGAGGATGGCCATCAAATAGCTCAAAACGACTTCCTCCATTCACGATTTTTGGGAATCAAAACCCGTTTGAAAATGAGTTCGTCCCCGGTACATCGCCCCTGTACGCGGTATACTGCGTCAGGGCGGTTAGTTTTTATCATATCATATCCGGCGGAGTTTTTCCATCCTTTTTCCCACCAGTTGAAAAAATTGCGGAATTTACCGCTATGCTGTACACTGCCCTGGCGCAGAAGAATGCTCTGCCTCAGGCACCCGAAGGTGTGGAGGAGCCCCTCTTTGCTGACGTGGAAGGCACTTGGGCCGCCAACTACATCCATCAGGCCGCCCAACTGGGTCTGGTGGCTGGCACCGATGAAAACACCTTTGCCCCTGACCGCCCCATTACCCGGCAGGAGATGATGACCATCATCGACCGTTGCCTGGACCTGCCCGACGAAAACGGCCTGGGCTTTGCCGATGACGGCGACATTGCCTTCTGGGCCCTGGAAGCCGCTGCCCGCACCTCCGCCGCCGGGCTGTTCCAGGGCGGCAGCGGCAATGCTCTGATGCCGTTGGCCGCCTCCACCCGGGCCGAGGCCGCCACTGTGCTCAGCCGTGTGGTTGAGACGCTGGAACAATAAAGGAGAATGGGTATGATGAGACGCGCTGCCGCTCTGCTGTGCGCCCTGGCACCGCTGGCCGGTCTGGCCGCCTGCGGCGCCCCACAGCCGGAACCTTCCTCAACGCCTCCTTCACCCTCGCCCTCCCCCACGCAGACTCCCATCCCCTCGACCACTCCGGAGCCTTCTCCCACCCCCAGCGCGGAGCCCACACCGCCCCCCACCCCAACCGTACCTGTGTGGGATGAGGACCATACCCTGGACCGGAGCGTCCCCAAGCTGACCGGCGGGCTGGAGCTGCCGGTCTACGGCGCCACCGGCTATGCCGCGGTAGAACAGGGCCTGTGGGCCGCCATTCCCGCGCCCACACCTACCCCCACAGCCACCCCCTCCCCCACGCCTGTTGTGACGCCTTCTCCCACACCTGCTCCAACACCTGCCCTCTCCGCTGAACCGGAGCCCTCTGGTTCTTCCGCACCAGAGCCGGCCCTTTCGGAGACACCAGCCGCGGAGCCGTCCGTCTCGCCCACTCCGGAAGCCAGTCCCCTGCCCTCCCCTGTTCAGGCCCAGGCCACGACTCAGCTTTCTGAGGCCCAGCCCGCCGCCGATCCCTACGCCGGGGCCGCCGCGGTGCTCCCCGCCGGTGCTTCCTTTACCATCCTGGGGGAAAAGGGAAACTGGTGGAAGGTGTCCTCTGGCTACGGAACCGGCTGGGTAGACCATCGCCTGTGCATGATCAATCTGCCCGACGTGGTCCCTTCTATCGTATATGACGCCACCAACGCTTATGCCTCCCGGTACACCAGCTCGGGTAAAGATATCCCCGGTATCACCGGCCAGGCCCTCTACCAGGGCAAGGTGTATAACCCCCGCTTTGATGAGGAGCAGTTCCTCATGCCGGTGCTCTACGCCACCGCCAAAAAGATCTGTGCCGCCCAGCAAAAGGCCCTGGCCCAGGGCAACAGTCTGAAGCTATACGAGGCCTACCGGCCTTATGCCACCCAGCGGGCGGTGGTCAAGACCCTGACCGCTCTGGCAGAGAAGGACCCGGAGGTGAAGGCGGGCATCACCACAAAGCCCTGGTCCATGACCTACTTCATCAACACCGGCTACTCCAATCACCAGAAGGGTTTTGCGGTGGATGTAAGCCTGGTGAAGGTATTCCGCACCGAGACCCGTACCACCGGCGGCCATACCTATCTGGTACCGGTGGACTATCAGGAGTACGAAATGCCAACCCCCATCCATGAACTGAGCATGGCGGCGGCCTCCACCACCGGTCCCGGCGAAACAACCCTGGCTTCCACCATGAATGACCCGGCTCTGGCCCTGCGGAGTTATTTCCGCAAGGCGGGCATGACGCCCCTGGAGTCGGAGTGGTGGCATTTCAACGACTACGCCGCCCGCACTCTGGCGGGAGGACGCACCTCCACCGGCGGCTTTGAGATCACCCGCTGCCGCAGCACCACACCTGGATAAAGAGAGAGGCAGGACATTTCGTCCTGCCTCTCTCTTTGATCTGATCTAGTTTTTGACACCGGAACCGCCACAGCCGCTGCACAGCCTCTGGCCGGTTCCGCCGCAGTAGGTACACTTCTGAGGGGTCTCGATCCCCATGACGGAGATAGACTGCCCCTGACCGGTGCCTCTGCAATAGGGGCAGGTCACCATTCCGTCTCCGCCGCAGACGGCGCAGGGCTCAGAGCCCACGGCGGAGCCGCCGCTGCCGGAACTGCTGCCGCCGGAGGTACTGGTACCGTTGTTGAATATCTCTTTCACGTTGCTGCCGTTACTGTCCATAATATAGATGGAGGTAGCGCCCCAGGAGCTGGACCCGGCAGTAAAGCCGCTCTGGCTCTCAAGAAAGACCACCTTGGAGTCGTTGTTGGCCAGGCATCTGCACTGGTAGCTGCCCTGATAGAGCACCTCCTGGAGGTCGGTGCTGCGGTTGACCCGCACCACCTTGGTCTGGCTGTGACCATACTGCCAATCCGCCGTCCAGGTATAGACGTTGGCCTGCCGGAAACCATTCTCGGCAGCGTTGTAGCTGCTCTCGCTGACACTCTGACGGACGCCGGTGGAGGCGTTGTGGAAGTAATAGGCGCCGTCGTCATCAAAGTAGATGCCCGAGCCGTCCGCTGCGCAGAAGAGATCGCTCCCCACGTTGTCATATAGAGTCCGGCTGGCGCCGGTGGCCGGATCGGCCTCAATGATGGAGTGGGACCAGGCGGCATTGGAATAGAAGTAGTCGCTGAGATAGATCTTGCCGCCCGCAGCCGTCATATTGATGTAATTGGACAGCCCATCGTTGTGGTAGAGCTGCCTGCTGCTGCCGGTGTTCAGGTCCACGGCGTACACCGAGTTCTCGTTCTCGCCGGTGACTACCAGATAGTCCCGGTAAATCATCATCTGCGCGATCTCCAGTTTCCCGTCCTGATTGAATACGATGGACCGGGCACCGGTGGCGGGATCGATGCGGTAGACGGCCTGATTGCTGCCGCTCCCATGGTAGTAGACCTTCCCATCGTAAGGAATGATCTCAGCGGGATAGACCGCCGCGTTGAAGGAGGTGACAGAGACACCGTCATACCGGTAGAGCGTGGTCTGCCCCCCGAAGGAGAAGTAGAGGATGTCCCCGTCAAACACCGCCCTGCTCCGAACCTCCTTGTAGGTGATGTCCTTGTACACCCGGTTTTCACCGGCGGCAGCCGACTGACCGCCGGAGGTGATAACCACCCGGTTGTTGGCCCCGTCCCACTGCACGTCGCAGTCCAACGACTCGGACACCGCCCGGACGGGCACCAGGGTCCGGCCGTTTAGGGCGAAGGGGGCCACGTCCAGCTGGAAGTACTGGGCCTGACCGCCGCCCACCTGCTTGGCCAGCACGTTTTTGCCCAGCTGCAGCACCACCAGGGTGTCCCCCCGTTGAGCGGCCACCCCCTGCTGCTCGGGATACCACTCCACCTGGGCGCCCAGCTTCTCGAAGATGGCCCGGAAGGGCACCAGCACCCGCCCGTTCTGGGCGACGGGCGGCTGATCGAAGGTCAGCTTCGCCCCATCCACATACACGGAGATCTCGCTGCCCGCCGCCTGGGCAGCGCCCCCGGCGGGCACAAAGGCCGCCGTCAACAGCAGCACAGAGAGCATCAGGGACAAGAATCTGCGTCTTTTCATGGGATCCACTCCATTTCCATTTTTATTTTTGTTGGAAGTAGTATACCATATTTATCCTTGTATATCAACCCATGCCAGTTCTTTTTTGCCGTCCGGGCAAGCAAATAGGGAGCGCCCGGCCTGATGGCCGGGCGCTCCCTATTTGCTTTTTACTTACTGAGCTTCGTAAACCGCCTTCATGCCCTTGTAGGTCATATAGCAGTCCAGCTTGGACACGGTCTCGAAGGGGGCGTGCATGGAGAG